>NZ_CASEGO010000008.1:0-70769 GCF_949287625.1 uncultured Brachyspira sp.
AAAAGAACTGGGGTTTGGGGCAAAGCCCCAACTATAATTTAAAAATCTTAAATAAAAATTTATAAATATTAATAAATTTAGTTTTGAAACAAGTATAATATATTAAATAATATTATATTAAAATTCTTATATTTCTTATTGTGTATTTTAAACTTTTATAATATAATTTGCAACGTTATAATATTAATATGGAAGGATATAATTATTTATGAGAAAACTATATATTATTTTCAGTTTGTTTTTATTAAGTTTTGCCTTATATTCTCAGGAAATAACAAATTCTGAAATTATGACTAATTACGAACAATCTGCTAATTCTAACAATATATTTTTTACTTCTATAGAAAACGGAGATATTAGTAAGGTAAGAGAACTTCTTAAAAATGGTACAGATGTTAATAGTACAAATGCTGAAGGATGGTCAGCTTTGCATTTAGCCGTAAAAGCTAATAAGCCTGCTATAGTAAAAGAGTTATTATCACATAAAAAAATTAATATGAACCCTACACTTCCTGTTGACAGTGTATTTACAGATTCAGATACTAAATGGTATGCTGACGGACAAACACCTCTTTTGCTTGCTGCATATTACGGATATAGTGATATAGTGACTATGCTTTTGAGCTATGGGGCAGATATTTTGGCTAAAGACAGTATAGATGATGCTATGGCTATACATATCGCTTCAGCAAAAGGGTATTATAAGGTTGTTGAAGCTATATTAGATTCTGCTGCTGCTAGAAACTCTAAAATATATATTGTTAATGTAGGGGATAATACGGGTACTACTCCTTTAATGTGGGCTGCTATGAATAATCAGGTAACAGTTATATCTATTTTAATTAGATATAAGGCTGATGTTAATATGCAAGATGATGACGGCTGGACTCCATTACATTTTGCTGCTGCTTCAGATAGTTACAGAGCTGTTGAGATTCTTTTGAATAATGGTGCTGATGCTAATATTGCAGATATAGAAGGTAAAAAGGCTGTTAATGTAACTAATGATACTGATATAGAAGCATTGTTAAATAAATATATGACTGTAAATAATACTCAGACAGAAAACCAATAATTTTTTATATTCTTTATATTTTATGGAAGCAAAAAAATTACAAAGATTTAGTGAATATAGTATGTCTACATATTTGCTTTGTCCTAGAAAGTACAGATATACATATATTGAAAAGCCTTTTAAAAAGCAAAAAAGAAGTGTTAATGTTTACTTTATCTTTGGTAATGCTATTCATTTGGCTTGTAAGGAGTTTTATGAGCAGAGGGCTGAGGAGCGAACTTTAGAGAATTTATATAATATATTTAGAAATGTATGGAAAAGAAGCGGTATAAGAGCTTTCTTTAACAGCAGAGAAGAAGAAAAGGAATTGGGAGAGAGAGGACTTTATATGCTTTCTAATTTCTTTAATTCTTTCTCAAATAAAGTGCCTTATAAAATGGAAAGCTATATGGAAAATAGAGTTAGAGATTACATTTTATTTGGCAGAATAGACAGAATAGATTTATCGGCTGACGGTACATTGCAAATAGTAGATTATAAAACTACTAAATATTATGATGTAGGCGAAGATAATGATGAAAGAGACAGAAAAACTATACAGTTAAAATTATATGCATGTATATTGGACGGTCTTAAATTCAAAGTTACAAGCGGCTCTTATTATCATTTTGAAGATGATAAATTTGATACTGTTGAGTTTACTCCAGAATCTATTAATTATTTAAGAGAATGGTTTGATGAAATAGTTGATGATATAAGATATGATAGAGCCTTTGATAAAAAAATGGGAAGGCATTGTGAGTTTTGCGATTTCTTTAAGCTGTGTCAGGGAAAAGAAGATAATGTTGAGGATTTAGTTCTTCCGTCAGATGAGCTTTTTATGGCTAATATAGAAAATTCTAATGATAATTAATTTTTTATAAAAACTTATTAATTCTACAGGTCATTAATTATAAAATAGGTAATTTTATGAGCAGTCATAATAAAAAAGAATATTCAAAAGAAAATATAATAAAAAGAAAAAAAGATAAGTTTAAAATAAGATATTTAACATTAGAAGATTTAGAAATGTTTAATAATCTTTTAAGATATGCATTTCAGGTAAGCAATAATGAACTTATTACTTTGGGTTATGAAATAGACGAAATAAAACAGGCAAAATCAGCTGTATTAAGTAAGGCTAAAGTACTTGGCTGGTTTGACGGAGAAAAACTGGCTTCTCAAATAGCAGTGTATCCTATGAAGATGAATATACATGGTGTTATATATAAAATGGCTGGTGTTACAGGGGTCGCTACATATCCCGAATATTCTAATCTTGGTCTTATGAATGATTTGATGATAAAAAGTATAGAGATTATGAAAAAAGAAGGTCAGACTATATCAGTGTTATATCCTTACTCTATACCTTTTTATAGGAGAAAAGGCTGGGAGATTATTTCAGATAAGATGAGTTTTGAAATTAAAGATACTCAGCTTCCAAAGACTATTACAAACAGCGGAAGGGTAGAGCGTGTTGCTTCAGACAGTAAGGATTTGAAAGAGCTTTATGATAAGTTTTCTCACATGAGGCATGGGGCATTGATTAGAGGTGATTTAGAGTGGGAAGAGTATTGGCGATGGGACGTTGATGATACTATAGTTGCTATATATTATGATGAAAAAGATGAGGCTAAGGGTTTTTTAGTTTATGTTATAGAAAATGATATTTTTCATGTTAAAGAGATGGTTTATCTTAATTTTGAGGCAAGGCTTGGACTTTGGAATTATATATCGGCACATTTTTCTATGGTAGATAAAGTTCATGGATATAATTATACTAATGAACCTATGGCTTTTTTACTTGAAGACAGTGAGATAAAAGAAACTATAAGACCTTATATAATGGCTAGAATTACTGATGTTAAAGCGTTTATTATCAATTATCCTTTTTTAAGAAAGCCTAAAAATAAAAAGATAAATCTTATAATAAAAGATAATATGGCAAAATGGAATAACGCTAGCTTTTTAATATATTGGGACGAAGATAGAAATACTATATGCAAAAGATTAAATAAAGAATATAAAAGAAACTCTAAAGACAGATATATTATAAAGATGAATATTCAAACTCTTACAGCTATGCTTATGAGCTATAAAAGTCCGTCTTATTTATACAAAATCGGAAGAATAGAATCTACTATAAAAGGTATTAATTTACTTGAATCTATTATACCAAAAGAACAAGTTTATTTTTCTGATTATTTTTAAGTTAATAATATTATGCCTCTTTGACAATTTATATTTATTTTAGTATAATAATGCTGTGAAAGAGATTAATAGACTTAATGATTTATTTGTGCGATACTTAATCGGTACTGAAGGCAATGAGGATATATTAGAAAATATTGTCAATGCTGTTTTAAATGATGTTGGTTTTGAGTCTGTAAGAAATCTTGAAATAATTAATCCTTATAACTTGGCAGAAAATGAGAATTTAAAAGAGTCTATCCTCGATGTTAAAGCAAAAACTAAAGATGGTAAAAAGGTACTTGTTGAAATACAATTAGTAGGAAACAACAATTTTATAAAAAGAATATTGTATTATATTGCAAAAAATATAGCTTCTGAGTTAAAAGAAAGTGATTTGTATATCGGTATAAGTCAGATGATTAGTATTAGTTTTATTAATTTTAATTTAGATATAGGAACTGAAACTGATATAAGAAGAGAGCATAAATGTTTAACATTTGCTGATATTCATAATCCTAGTATTAGACTTGATGATTTTCAGATACATTTTATAGAAATCAAAAGATTTGCAGAAATACTAAAAAATACTAGTATAGACAACTATAATAAAAATAATCTTTTATCTTGGATTGATTTTTTTACAACTAAAGATTTAGAGAAAGATATTGATAAGTTAGTAGGAGGTAACAGCATCATGTCTAAAGTAATAGATAAATATAAAAGATTTGTAGCCGATGAAAAAGAGATGTCTGCATATAATGAAAGAGATACTTTTCTTTATGGACAGGCTGCTATGCTTCAATATGAGAGAGCAGAAGGAAAAAAGGAAGGTATAGAAATAGGTTTTCAGCAAGGTATAGAGAAAGGTATAGAGAAAGGTATAGAGAAAGGTATAGAGAAAGGTATAGAGAAAGGTATAGAGAAAGGTATAGAGAAAGAAAAATATTCATTAGCTAAAAATATGAAAAATAAAAATATGGACATTAATCTTATTAGTGAATTAACAGGACTCAGTATAGAAAAAATAAAAAACTTGTGATTGATTAATATTTGTAGATTATTGCTAGCAAGTTTTTTATATTATAAATGGATAAAATTATTTTATGAAAGTTGAAATTATAGATACGGCTTACGGCGGATATGGAATTGCTAAAAATAATGACGGAAAGGTTATATTTATTCCTCATAGTGTGGATGGGGATATATTAGATATAAATATAACAAAAGAAAGTAAAAAATTTTCTTATGCATATATAGAAAAAATAATAGAGCCTTCCAAATACAGAATAAAACCAAGATGTAAATATACTGGTATTTGCGGAGGATGTGTATTTAATCATATAGATTATAATAAACAGCTTTCTATAAAAAAGAATATAGTTTTAAATGCTGTCAGAAATATTGAATATAAAAAAGATATAAATATTATTTATGATAAAAATTATAATTACAGACTTAGAGTTAATATGATATGTTCAAATGGCAATATTGGTTTTTATAGATTTAAAACTAATGATTTTGAAGCAATTGATGAATGTATTGTTTTGAAAGAGAGTTTATTTAAAAGAATAAAAGATTTCGCAAAAGAAAATAATATTACAGGCAGTATTTATGCTATAGAAAATAATGATAGAGAGTCTCTTGCTTTTTTAGAGTGCAATAAAAAAATAAATATAAAATCATATGAAAAATATTTTAATGGTATAACTATAAAGCATAATAAAACAGTTAGAAGTTTTGGAGATATGAGTATGACCTATAAAACTAAATATGGTAATATAGGCATAGGGCATAAAACATTTTTTCAAAGCAATTTATATTTGCTTGATATTTTTCAAGAGGAAGTTGTAAAATATATAAATCAAGATGATAATACTATAATAGAGCTTTATGCAGGAAGCGGATTTTTTACAGCAGCTATAGAAAGCAAATTAAAAAGTTTTAATAAACAATATAAATTTATTTCTTCTGAGATAAGCAAAGATTCTGTATATACAGCAAATAAATATAATTTTAATATAAAAAATGAAGAGGCTTTTATAACATTAAAAAATATTGATTATTATATTGATGTATTGGTATTAGATCCTCCAAGAGAAGGAATTGATAAAAACACTATAAAAGAGATAATTAGAATTAAGCCCAAAAAAATTATATATGTTTCATGTGATCCTATGACTTTTGCACGTGATATTAATTTATTAAAAGACTATTACAAATTATTAGATTTAAGTATTATAGATATGTTTGCTGATACTTATCATATAGAAACTGTATCATATTTAGAGAGGCGTTAATTTAAATAAAAGTGAATTATGAAGAATAAAATTATTATCTTCATAATTCAAACTCTAATAATTTTTTAATTAAAAAAATCTTTTTCTTCTAGTTTTTTATTTAGCTTTTCTAATTTTATTTTTAAATCATTAAAATGTCTTTGCATTTCATCTCTTTCATTAATTAATATTGATTTTCTTTCGTTTATTGTATTTTGTCCTTTTTTGTATAGCTTAATATATTTAATAATGGAGTCTATTGATATACCTAAATCACGCATTGATTTTGAGAACTCTATACATTTTAAATTATATTCATTATAGTTTCTGATACCGCTTTTGCTTCTTCCTATTTCTGGTATTACACCTATTTTTTCGTAGTATCTTAAAGTGTCTTTTGTTAATCCTGTTAATTGGCTTACTTCTGATATAGTCATGATGTACTCCTTATTATTAATTATGAGGCTATTTTAATATATTAATATTAATATATCAAATACTTATATCTTATAATTAGTTATAATAAAAAAGTATTACTAAATATCATTATATATGATATGATAAACAGAAAATAATAATTGGAATATATATGGATATAAAATCATTAAAATATTTTCTAACTTCGGCTAGAGAGGGCAGTATTACAAAAGCTGCAAATACTCTTAATCTTACTCAGCCTAATCTTTCAAGACAAATAAATAATTTAGAAAAAGAAATAGGTAAGAAACTTTTTGTAAGAAGCAATTACAGTATAAAACTTACATCTGACGGTGTGCTTTTAAAAAAGAGGGCTGAAGAGATAATTGATTTAATGGAAAAAACTAAAATGGAGTTTAAGTCTTCTGAAGATGTAATAGCAGGAGATATTTATATAGGAAGCGGAGAGACATATTATATAAAAATTATAGCGGATATCATAAAAGAGTTAAGAGAGTTGTATCCAAATATAATATATCATATTCATAGCGGAGTATATTCAGATATTACAGAAAAATTAGACAGAGGACTTGCTGATTTCGGACTATTAATAGGAAGTTTTGATGATGCTAAATATGATTATATAGAAATGCCTCATAAAGAATTGTACGGTTTATTAATGAAAAGAGATTCTCATTTATCAAAAAAGAAGTTTATAACTAAAGATGATTTATTAAATATTCCAATAATATGTCCAAAAAGATTTTTTAATAATAAATCAAAAAGCAATAAATTTTATGAATGGATTGGTGAAGATATTGATAAATTAAATATAGTTTTAACTTATAACCTTATTTATAATGCGGCTATTATGGTTGAAGAGGGCATAGGATATGTCATTACTATGGATAAACTTATAAATACGGTGAGTGAAAGTGATTTATGCTTTATACCTTTAAAACCAAAATTATATGTAACTTCGAGTATTATTTGGAAGAAAAATCAAGTATTTTCCAAAGCATCAAAGATATTTTTAGATAAAGTTAAAGAAAAATTAGGAAGTTAATATTTATTTAATTTTTTATTTATCTTATATGAAGCTATGAAAATTAAATGCACTATTTGAGCAGCTCCTATAGTCATCATTATATACTGAAAATAAAAATATAAATCATAAAATGAATGATTTTCTTTAGGTATAAGGAACATGGAGTTAATAATTCCGCTTATTATAAAAGAGTATAATCCTAAAGATAAAACTATTAAAAATAAAACAATATAAATATATTTTAAATATGTATTTTTTACTTTTGTATATATACTTCTGAAAATATTATTAGTATGAAGTCCCAGATGAAATATCATAAGCACAAATCCAGATGATGTTGATACTATATGCAGATTTCTTGCAAACTGATTAGCTATGAAAGGAGAGAATGCAAATATATCCCCAGACATCATGATAGAGCTTACTGCCATTATAATCATATCTAAGAATAATAAAAAATTAATAGTTATAAATAGTTTTTTTATAAAGCCGTATTTTCCTTTTGTAATGCTGCCATACCATTTTATATTTAATATATGATGAAGTATAAATAAAATAAATAGAGTAAAACCGAATATACCATGAAGAAATAAACCTCTTCCTGGTCTGTAGCTCATAAGATAAATAAATATGATGTACATTATAATATCTATTATAATTTTTATTATTTTTTTTAATTTCATTAATAGTCTGCCTTATTAAATTTTTCACTTAACTCCCAATACTTTTATCAATATTGGGAGCATATAAACTATATAAGTAAAAGGAAAATAAAATAAAAAAATTTTATGTAAAAATTCAAATTATATTTCATTTATAGCATTTAATTTTAACCACTCGGAAATTCTATTTTTTAATTCTCTTCCTCCCGAATAATTAAACTCTAAAGCTAATCCTACATAAGCATCTGGTATAAGTTTAGCCAAATCAGAAACGCTTTCTCCAAACATAGTACCGCCATGACTGCTGAATGTAATAACACTTTTTCCAGAAAAATCATATTCTTTTATAAATGAAAATACAGGCATCGGCATAGTAGCCCACCAAGTAGGGTAGCCTAAAAGTATGACATCGTACTCTTCCATATTTTGAACATGATCTGTCAATTCTGGATATACATTATTATTCAAATCTATCTGAGATGTTTCATATATGTTTCCTCTTCCTCTGTATGGGGTTTTCATTTTTATTTCTATTATATCAGCCCCAGTTTTTTCTTTTATAATCTCAGCAGCATTTCTAGTATTTCCAGAATAAGAAAAATAAGCTATTAATATTTTAGGGCTTTGAGGTATTTTTTTATTTATAGAATAAACTGTTTCTATAATATCATTAATAGGTTTGGCATTTCTTGCTATTCTAAATCCTGTATTTCTGTCTGTGCTTAAAGGATTGCAGGCAGAACGGTATGCAGCTCTTAAATGTTTGGCAAAGTCAATATAGCTTCCGCCTCTGCTTACTCTTAAAGAACCATTTTGATTACCATAAGGATTATTATTATTTTCTGTATCATATTCTCCGTAATAATCAAAACACCATTCTGATACATTTCCATGCATATTATAAAGTCCGAATTGATTAGGGCTTAAACTATTTACTTCTAATGTTCTTCCTCTATAACGGCTTGTTTTTACATCAGGGTTATGAGGGTTAACATAATTTTCTTCTATAAGATACGGATAGCTTCCTTCAAAGTTGGCATTGTCGCTTGTAATATGATTAAGAGAATTAAATACTGTTCTTGTGCCTGCTCTTGCAGCATATTCCCATTCTGCTTCAGTTAAAAGTCTGTAGCCATTAGCATTTCTATTCCATTTTACTGTATTTCCTTCTATGGTATATGCTGGAGTAAGTCCTTTGGCTTTGCTTAAAGCATTGCAGTACTCTGCAGCATCATACCAAGTAACATTTTCTACTGGAAGATTTTCACCTTTAAAATGGCTTGGATTTTTACCCATAATATTTTGATAATCCTTTTGACTAACTTCATACGGATCTATGTAAAATGGATTTAGTGTAACTTCATGTAAAACTTCATCTTTATAACGCTGTCTTTCAGTATCTGGGCTTCCCATCATGAAAGTTCCGCCTTCTAATAATATCAAATTATCATTTATCATTTTTTCATCTCCTGAATTATTTGACTGTGTGTTTACTTCCTGAGCAAAAACCTGCTGATTTTGAATTATATTGTTCTTTGATTTGTTTAATGCATAAAAAACTATTACAGCTATAATCAGAACGGATATTGATACTATTTTTTTATTTTTCATAATTTCCTCCCTTTAATTAAAAATGAAGTTTATAATATATTTTATTAATCTTTATTTAAGATGAAAAAGTTATGTAGAAAAAGTTATAGAATAAAAATCATATATTATTTTTTATTCTTTTTATAAGCATTATATTCTTCATCGCTAACATGTTCCAACCAAGTAACATTATTACCGTCTTTATCACCTGTTATTGCAATATGCTTCATTCTGCAGTCTGGGGATGCACCATGCCAATGTTTTTTATCTTTAGGGCAGTAAAGTGCTTCTCCTTCATGAAACTCTAAAATCTCTCCTCCTTCTTCCTGAGTAAGCCCTATGCCTTCAACTACTATCAAATGCTGACCGCATGGGTGAGTATGCCATGCACTTCTTGCACCTGCATCAAATGTTACATAGGCTACAGAGAAATGAGAATCTTCATTAGGCTCAGTCAATAATTCTACTTCAACATCGCCCGTAAAACATTCTTTAGAGCCTTTAAATTTTTTACCTTCTCCTTTTTTTATAAATATTGTTTTTTCTGGTGCTTTTTGGTATTCATAATCTGACATTTTATTTCTCCTTATTTTAATAATTTAATTTTTTATTTTACGTTTATTTTTATATTTTTAATCCATTTTGCTATTTCACTTTCTGAATTATTTATACTGCTTGTACTTCCATATACACTTAATATTTTTCCAACTTGTTTTGATTTACTTAATTTTTCTATATCTGCTCTAATAATGCCAGCTCCGCCTCCGCCATGTGTACAGAAAGGCATAATAATTTTATTAGAAAAGTCAAAACTGATTATAAAAGAGCCTACAGGACTTGCCATTGTATTCCACCAATTAGGACTTCCTATAAATATAACATCATAATCCTCTATGCTTCCAATATTGTTTTTTAATTTTGGTTTGTAATTATTTTTTATATCTCTTTTAGCTTCATCTAGTACTTTATTATAGTTTGATGAGTATGGTTTTTCCGGTTCAGTATAGAAGAAGTCTATTTTTATATTTTGAAATTCTGATTTTAAAACTTTTCCTATAATTTCAGCAAGTTTTTTAGTATTTGCTGAATGCGAATAATATGCTATTAATGCTTTCATAATTTCTCCTATTATTGCTAATAAAAATTGTTCGCTTCGATTATCTGCTAAATAAATTTAGCAGATGCTCACAATTTTTATGATTATTGCTAATAAAAATTGTTCGCTCGCTTTGCGTGCCTTTGGCAGATTATCTGCCAAATAAATTTAAGAGATGCTCACAATTTTTATGGTTATTGCTAATAAAAATTTCGAGCTTAAAGCCTCTTAAAATACGCCCCAAATTTTTATATTTGCCGCTGTTAATAAACTTATTCTTAAGTTGCTACTTTATTTTCCTACTATCTCTAAATGCTCCTTTGGATATCTGTCTCCATATATTTTTATGCCTGAAATAGCTTTATTAATATCTTCTAATTCCTCTTTGCTAAACTCTACATTGACAGAAGCTATATTCTCTCTTAATCTCTCTATTTTTCTTGTTCCAAATATTGGTACTATAAATGGTTTTTGATTTACTACCCAAGCTAATGCTATTTGAGATTTTGTTGCATTTTTTCTTCTTGCTATATCTTCCAAAACTTCAACCAAAGTATAATTATCTTTTATATTCTCTTTTTGAAATCTAGGAATAGAACTTCTAAAATCATTATTCGAAAAGTCTGAAGCATTATTAAATCTTCCAGTAAGGAATCCTTTACCCAAAGGTGAGAAAGGCACAAAACCGATATTTAATTTTTCTAATAACGGTATAAGTTCTTTTTCTGGCTCTCTCCACATTATAGAATATTCGCTTTGTATGGCTGTTAATTTGCATACTTCATCAGCTTTTTTTATAGTATTAACACCTGCTTCAGAAATGCCCCAATGCTTTATTTTACCTTCTTTTATTAAATCTTTCATTGTGTCGGCTGCTTCTTCTATTGGGGTATTAGGATCAACTCTGTGAATATAGTACAAATCAATACAGTCTGTTTTAAGTCTTTTTAATGAACCTTCTAATGATTTTATTATAGTTTCTCTTTTAGCATTTAATACAGGTTTGCCGTTTACAGTTTTTATTCCGCATTTTGTAGCTATCACAACTTTATCTCTGTATTTTTCTAATGCCTCTCCTACAACCTCTTCATTTTTGTATGGACCGTACGCCTCTGCTGTATCAAAAAAATTAACACCCAATTCTATAGCCTCATGTATAACGGATATTAATTCTCTTTTGTCATAATGCTCATCATACACTACACCATATCCCATACAGCCTAAACCTATTTCTGATACTTCTAAATTTCCTAATTTTCTTTTTTGCATAATTTCTCCTATTATTGTTAATAAAAATTGTTCGCTTCAAGTATCTGCCAAATAAATTTAAGAGATGCTCACAATTTTTATGGTTATTACTAATAAAAATTGTTCGCTCGCTTTGCGTGCCTTTGACAAATCATCTGCTAAATAAATTTAAGAGATGCTCACAATTTTTATGTTTGCTGCTATCAATAAACTCATTTAAAATGAGATATTAACAAAACTTACTATATAATTTTTTATTTACTTAAAAAATCTATATATACAGGCACATTACAATTAATTTTTAATACCAATCATGTTTTTCATCACGGTTTAATTCTGCTATTTTCCTCATATCTTCATCACTTAATTCAAAATCATATATTTCTGTATTTTCTATTATATGCTCTCTATTACTAGAACCTGGTATTACAATTACTTCTCTTTGCAAATTCCATCTTAATATAATTTGTGCAGCTGACTTATTATATTTTTGAGCAATATCTTTTAATACTTTATCATTTAAAAGTTCTCTCTGATGTCTTCTTCCTCCCAAAGGATACCAGCCTTGAACAGCTATACCCAAACTTTGAATATACTCTATAACATCACTATCCTGATAATAAGGGTGTATTTCATTCTGAACTAAGGCAGGCATTATATTTATTTTAGGAAGAAACTCTTTTAATTCTTTTATGTACCAATTAGAAAGTCCAATAGAGCGAATCTTACCTTCTTTTACCGCTTTCTCCATAGCCTTGTATGCTTCAACATCGTTTACGCTTGGGTGATGAAGAAGCATCATATCAATATATTCAACATCTAATTTTTTTAATGCCTCATTTATAGCATTTTCTGCATCGCTGTATTGATTAGGATATAATTTTGTAATAATAAAAATATCTTTTCTATCAATCTTTGAATCTCTTACAGCTTTTCCTACTTCTTCTTCATTTCTGTATATATAGGCTGTATCAATTAATCTTACACCATTTTGTAATGCGAAAAGTATAGAATTGTAGCATTCGTCATTTAATAGACTGTATGTTCCTATTCCGTTTAATGGTATTTCATATCCGCTGTTTAATTTTGCTGTTTTTGTATTAAAGTTAAAAACTACTTTATTATTTTCCATATTAGTATTTGCCTCTGCTTTTTTGTTTAATGAAAATATTGTTATAATGAAAGTAAATAACAAAGCAAAAAATATTTTTTTCATTATTTATCCTTTTTATTAATTTATAAACTATACACCTATAGTGCATTACAATATTTATTATTCTATGGAAGAAATTTATAATTAAGTTACAAACTATCAAATTTTATAATTGCATAAATATTTTACAGTTTCAATATCCGTATGCGATAAAAATAAGCTATTTTTTGTATCGAGCTTTAATATTTCATTCATATCACTATCATCTAATTCAAAATCAAATACATTAAAGTTTTCTATAATTCTTTCCTTATGAACACTTTTAGGTATTACAACAACATTTCTTTTTATGAGCCAATTTAATATAACTTGAGCAGCAGTTTTATTATATTTTTTTGCTATTTTTGTGAGGGTTTCATTTGTAAACATATTATTTCTTCCTTCTGCAAAAGGTGCCCAAGATTCTATTTGAATGCCGTATTCTTTCATAAGTTTATTATCTTCTTCTCTTTGAAAAAATGGGTGAGTTTCTATTTGATTAATCATAGGAGTTATTTTATTATGCATAACTAAATCTAATAATCTATCTGGATAAAAATTACAAACTCCTATAGCTTTAATTTTTCCTTCACTATATAAATCTTCCATAGCCCTCCAAGAACCATAATAATCCCCGAAAGGCTGATGTATCAAATATAAATCCAAATAATCTAAACCTAGTTTTTCCATAGATACTTCAAAAGCTTTTTTGGCATTATCATATCCTGCATCTGTTATCCATAATTTAGTAGTTATGAATAATTCTTTTCTGTTAATACTGCTTTCTTTTATAGCATCGCCCACAGCTTTTTCATTAAAATATGCTGATGCAGTATCTATCAATCTGTACCCTGCTTCGATGGCATTTAATACTGATTTTTTACATTCTTCATAATCTGGTACCTGAAAAACACCGAATCCTAATATAGGCATTTCAAGTCCGTTATTTAATTTTACAGTTTTCATGTTTGCTCCTGTTATTGCTGTAAATAAACTCACTTATAATAAAATTTACATTCAACCTTATTTATCAATTATTTTCAAATTATAGCATTAGAGTGCACTCCAATGTCAATAGTTATTTTTATAATTTTTTTAATTTGCACTAAAAGTTATTTCAACGCTTCCTCTTCCAAGTGATTCTTTTAAACCCTCTGTGTTTTCTATATATCCAAGTCTTGTATAACTATATGAAGTTCTAAAACTTTCATAGAACAATACTATGCAGTTATTGCCATATAGTAAAAAATCACCTGTTTTTATACTGCCTATATCTTCAGTTTTAGTTGTAAGATTTTTACTCAAGTTATAATATTTTTCATTTCTGTTTAAATCATTCATATCAATAGTCAAAGGAAGAATAGCTAAAAAATCTTTTGCTGTTTGATTATCATATAATTTTAATTTGTATTCTTTATCTTTTATTTTTACATTAACTGAAGTATTTAAAACATTTAAATTTTCCATAGTTGTATTATCTCCATAAACTGAATTGCAGGCAATAGATGACATAATAGAAAAAATTAATAAACTTAAAAAATATTTTTTTATTTTCATTATATTTATCCTTAATCATTTTTAGTTTTAAGCATATCTTTTTCATGTACTGACATTTGATGCCCGTAATTTTCTATTTTTCTATTTAGTTTATCTAAAGTTGCCTGAAGTTCATTTAATTTTTCCTGCATTGCATCTCTCTGACTTACTAAAAGCTGTTTTCTAGCTTCTAATGTAGCATCACCTTTATTGTAGAGTTTTATATACTCTATTATTGATTCTATGGACATACCAGAGTTTCTCATACATTTTGAAAACTCTATCCAGCCCAAGTCGTAATCAGTATAATTTCTTATTCCGCTTTCGCTTCTTTCTACTTCTGGTATTATTCCTATTCTTTCATAATACCTCAAAGTATCAGCGGATAATTCTGTTTTTTTGCTTACTTCTGCTATTGTCATAATCTTAATTACCTCCTTAATTTTTATACATTATAGCATTAGAGTTTACTCCAATGTCAATATTTATTTATTGAAAAATGATGATATTAGTCTAAATTATTAGTAAAATATATCAAATACTTATGTATTATAATTATTTATAACAAAAAAGTATTGAATAATGAAGCTTAATATTTTTATATACACTTTGTTTTATAAGTTATTATAATGCTTTATATTTGATTTTATTTGTAAGTTATATATTTAATAAGATGTTTTAAAATATGCTTTAAATGATTGAATAATGTTTTAAATTATTTAATTTATTATGAAACAAGTATTTAATAGTTGACTTTATAGTATAATTTAGTATAATTTGTAAAAGTAGAATTACAATTTTTATTTAGGAAATTTATGTCAGATTTATGTTTTAAAGTTTTAGATTGGGACTTTTTTGCTCCTAATATAGATAAAAAATTTATATTGGATAATATAAATAATGATATAAAAATTACTTATGATGAGGCTAATCCCGATTTGGATTTTATACCAAGAGCTCAGAAACGAAGGCTTAGTCAGATAACTAAATTATCATTTGAATCTGTAAAAAATATACTTAAAGAAAATGATCAAATGCCTATATTCTTTGTATCTAAATATGGCGAGATAAAACAGCAGTATAATATATCTAAAAAGATAGTTACAGAGCATGAGGTTTCTCCTGCACTTTTTAGTTTTTCTGTTTTTAATACGGCAGCAGCACAGCTTACTATATTTTATAAAAATCATGAAAGAGCAGTTGCTGTTACCTGCTATGATAATTTTGTAGATACAGCACTTATACAGGCTATTTCTTTTTTAAATAATTCTGAACATACTAAAGCACTTATAATAATAGCTGATGAAAAACTGCCTGAAAGCTATGAAGCTATATCAAAAGATATTAATTATTCTTTTGCCTTTTCATGCATTATTTCAAAGGAAGATGCTGATATAAATATGAATATAATTGACAGTGATATTAAAAAAGATGAAAACTCTATTATTGATTTTATTAAATTTATATCAACAGATAATGCCAATTTGAAATTGGGAAAAATCGAATTAACAAAAAAATAACTTAATTATTATTAGATTTATGTAAAATTATTATTAAGGAGAATTATAACATGACAATTGAAGAACAAATAAAGCAAATAGTGATAGAGGCGGCAAATTTGGAAGGTATGACAATAGATGATATAGATACAGATGCTCCTTTATTTGGTGATGAATTGGGGCTTGATTCTATAGATGCCTTAGAAATAGGTGTTGCTATTAGAAAAAAGTTTAATATAAGTTTTTCTGATATAGAAGAGAATAATAAAAAACATTTTTATTCTGTTGCAGCATTGGCAAAATATATAAGAGAAAATTCAGATAATAAATAAAATTAAGAAACATAAAAACATTATGAGAAAATTAAGCAATACAAATTTTTATTCATTAAAAGATTCAGAAGATATTTTTCTTTTGCATAAGGAAAATACAAGTTCTATAAAATATAAAGACTTTATTTGTGATATAGTTAGAGCTTTAGAGTATATTTCTAAATATGATGAAGATACCATTACAATCTTTATTGAAGATGCATACAGATTTATTGTAATAACTGTATCCGGATTTATACTCAAAAAAAGGGTGAATGTATTAAATAATAATAGTCCTAAATATGTAGAAAGTATAATAAGCAGTTCTATGGTTTATATATCAGACAATGATAAATCAGATATAAATTTGGATAAAGTATTTGAAAGTGTATGTAATGATAAATGGTTTGATGTACTTAAAGAAACTGTTATAGATGAAAATATTAATATCAATTTTTATACTTCAGGCTCTACTGGATACCCTAAACTTATAGAAAAAACTCTTAAGCAATTTGAGGCAGAGGCTTCAAAAATAGTTAATCAATTTGCTGATGATATGAAAGATTCTGTATTTTTGTATACAGTGCCTCATTATCATAGTTATGGTTTTGTTTTTGCAGTATTAGTCCCTTATATGCTTGAACTTAGATTTTTAGATAATAGAATAAATTATTTAGAAACAGTTAATAATTTTCATGAATATAAAAAAATTACTATAGTTACAACGCCTGCATTTTTAAAGAGAATAGATAGATCTTCATTAAAAATAAGAGCGGATTGGCATTTATTTTCATCTACAGGATTATTAGACAAAGAAGTTAATGAACTTGCTAAATATGTATTTGGTGTTGATGTTACAGAGATTTACGGCAGTACTGAGGCGGGGGCTATGGCTTATAGAAGAAGAAGCGAAAATGATTTATGGACAAGACTTAGTGTAGTAAGTCTCAAAGTTGATGAGCATGGAAGTATAGAATGCTGTTCTGGATACACTGGAGATAATGTTTGGATACATGTCGGCGATGTAGTTAATATGAAAAATGAAAATGAGTTTGAGCTTATTGGAAGAGAAGATTCTATAGTAAAAGTTGAAGGAAAAAGAATCAGTGTGCAGCAGATAGACAGACAAATACTTATGGATAAGCATTTTAAAGACAGCTACACAATATACTGCAGGTCGGATAAAAGGGAATATATAGCTTCTTTTATAGTGCTTAATAATAGCAATAGAAATTTAGAAGATATGAAGAGATATGTCATAGATTATTTAAAAGGATATTTTGAAACAGTTGTACTTCCTAAAAAGATATATTTTGTGGATAGTATTCCAAGAACTGAAATAGGAAAGATAGACAGAAAAGCACTTGATACCATAATGCAAGGAAATTAATTTGGATAATTATATTGATTATAAAGATTATAAGATAGAAGAAAAAACTTCTGATATGTTTAGAGTAAAAATTTTTATAGATGAAAGAATGCCTTATTTTGACGGGCATTTTGAAAACTTTAAACTTTTACCTGCTATAGCTCAGGTTAAAATCGCTCTTGATATATATAGAAGTATTTTCAGCAGAGATTTTTCTGTTAATAAACTTATGAAATTAAAATTTGTTAATATGATTTTTCCAAATACTATTATTACATTAGAATGTTATTATTTAAATAATACTCTTTCTTTTAAGATGTATGATGAAGATAAAAAATATTCTGACGGTAAGATTTATTTAAAATAAAGGTTCATCTTATGAGTCATTGGAGCGAAGAAAAAGAGATAGGCACAAGATGGAAAGCTATATTTTCAGCTTTTGTTTATAAACTTCTTGGAAGAACTTTTGTTATAATATATCTTATTCCAATAAGTATAGTTTATTTCTTTTATTCTAAAAGCAGAATGAAAGCTTCAAGAGAATACCTTAAAAGAATGTCTAAGTATAATAAAAAAGTAAAATCTAACTTTATTTGTTCTTATAAGCATTTACTTTCATTTGTTGTTTCTGTAGCTGAAAAAATAGCAGCTTGGAATGGGGATATACCTATAAAAGACCTTATAGTAAAGACTGAAGATGAATATAAAAAAGTTATTGATTTGCTTAACAGTAAAAAGGGAATGATAATATTATTTTCTCATATTGGAAATGTTGAGCTTTTAAAGGCACTAGCAGTTATAAACGAAGGAAACCCTATAAAAAATTATAAGATAAATATAATAATAGATTCGCGTGTTAATAAAAATGTCAATCTATTAATGGGAGAGGGTAAAAATAATTCTTTTATAGATTTTATTGATGCTTCCAATATAGGACCTGAAACTATTTTAAGTATTGAGAACAAACTTGATAACGGAGAGATAGTTGCTATAGCAGGAGATAGAACATCCAATAAAACTGACAGAGTAAATTATATAGAGTTTTTAGGTGATGAAGCTCCTTTTCCATGCGGTGCTTTTCTTATACCTATTTTACTTAAATATCCTGTTTACTATTTCTTTGCCTTGAGAGAAAATGATAAAATACTTTCAAAAAAATATAACTTTTATATATATTCTTCCAAAATAAAACTTGATAATACAGAATTAAAAAACAGAAAGAAAAAAAATGAAACTATTTTAGATTTAACTAAAGAATTTGCTTCTATTATTGAAAAAAAAGCTATAGAATATCCTTATCAATGGTATAATTTTCATGATTTTTGGTATAAGGGGAATTAATTTATGAAAAAACGTACTGATAATAAAAAAGTTTATTTAGAAAATGATTATTATATAAAGCCTTCTTTTTATGATTTGGATCCTATGGGTGTAGTTTGGCATGGGAATTATATAAAGTTTATGGAGCAGGCTAGGGAGGCTATGCTTTCCATTATAGATTATGATTATGATATTATGACAGCTAAAGGTGTTATGTGGCCTATAGTAAAACTTGAAATAAAATATATTAATTCTATAAAATTAAATCAAAAGGTTAGAATACATACTGAAATTACAGAATATTTAAATGGTATGAAGACAGAATATACTTTTTATGATGAAAATGATAAAATTATATCAAAGTCAAGTACATTGCAGATGCCTATAGATTCTGAAACTAGAAAAGGTTTTTTAAATAGTCCTAAAGATTTTGTTGAAAGAATAGAAAAACTTAATAAACTTTGATGCTATTTATATAAAATTTTTTTACAAATTATTGTTTTTTTTGTATTATAATATATACTAATAATAATTGGGGAATAATAAATGAAAAAATTTTGTTTATTAATGATATTAGCTCTTTCTTCTCTATTATTTGGACAAGTAAAAGATGAATATAAAAATGCCAAACTATTAAAAGGTACTTATACTCAGATAGTTAGCCAGAAAGGAAGAAGTTTTGAATCATCTGGAGATTTTATAGTTGCAAGCGGATACGGTATATGCTGGATTACAAAATTGCCTAAAGAATCAATAACTGTTATGGGAGAGAAAAATGTTGTGCAGATACTTCCTAACGGAAAAAAGAAAGTTATGGCTGATTCAAGCAATGCTATGTTTTCTGAAATAGCTAATATTATAAAGTCAATTTTTACATATGATGAAAAAACTATATTAGAATCATTTAATCAAAGTAAAGAAAACAATAATATAGTTTATACTCCTAAAACTGAAGAGTTAAAAAAGATAATAGAAAAAATAGAGGTGAGTTTTGCAAAAGAAGGATATATAGAAAAGATAAAAATGTATTCTTCAAATAACAGCACCACAGAGTATATTATGAAAGTTTTATCCAAATCAAATACTTTAACTTCTGAGGAGATAAAATATTTTGAAGAAGAATAAACTTCTAATAGCTTTATGGATATTTTTTCATCTATCTGTTTTAATTTTATTTATAGCAAGATATGATAAAACGGCAAAGATAGATACGAATTTTTTGTCCATAACGCCTAAATTTTTAGAAGACAAAGATTTTCAAAAGCCTTTGGAAGATTTCTTTTTAAAAAACTCAAGCAGTATTAAAATATTTATAGAAAGCGATAATTTTGATACTGCTAAAAATAGTGCATTAAAATTAGAAGAATATATAAATAACTTAGACAGCAATGTTTTAGTTAATCTATATTCAAGAGATTATGATGATATTTTAAATATAATGATAAAATATAAATATCAGCTTCTTCCAAAAGAGATAAGAGATTATCTTTTAAATGATGAGGCTTATATTGTTGCTGAAAATTCTATTCTTAACTTTTATTCTCCTTTTTTTATTCCTATAGTTGATAATATTGAAGATGATCCTTTTTTTGTAGTTAATTCAAAAATAAATGAAATTTTAGTTTCTGAAAATAATATTCAGTCAAGGGACGGCATTCAGTTTGTAAATTATAATAATAAATATAATATACTCATCAATATAGATATGCCCAAAAAGATAGATAGTGAAAGTTTTTTTAATAATCTTACAGTTTTTTTAAATGATTTGTCAGTAAGTGATAATGTAAAAACATATATATCAGGTGTTCCTATTCATACATATTATAGTCAGAAAAGTGCTAAAAAAGAAATTACAATTATATCTATAGTTTCTTTTGCAGTTATATGTATAATGTTTATATTTATATTCAAATCACTAAAGCCGTATATTATTTCAATGTGTACTATATTTATAGCAGGTGCTGCAGCATTTTTGTATTCATCGGTGTTTTTTAATTCTATTCATATATTTACTTTTGTATTCGGAACTAGTTTGATAGGCATATCAATAGATCATTCAATACATTTTATCACAGAGTGGTACAATGAAAAAGATAAAAAAGAAGTATTAAAAAAAATATTTCCAAGTATGATTTTAGGTTTTTTAACAACCATAATAAGTTATTTATCACTTTTCTTAACTTCTCTTACATTATTAAAACAGATAGCATTATTTTCTATATTCGGGCTTATAAGTTCTTTTCTTACTGTAAATATAATGTATCCAATTATATTTAAAAATGATAAAAGAAATATCAAACAGTCTGTATTATCAGGCAGCAGAAATATATTAAGTGAATATGTAAAAATAATAAATATAAAAACTGTTTCTGTTATTTTTGTAATAGTTATTATACTTTCTATAATATTTATACCTAGAATAAAGGTTAATTTTTCTGCAAATCAGCTTTATGATACTCCGGATTTTCTTCTTGAAAGTGAGAGTGAAGTTTATAAGAGATTGAATACATCACTTGCAAAAAATATTATAATATCAAGCGGAGAAACTCTTTCAAAGGCACTTGAGGCTGAAGAGAGTATAGAAAATTATTTTACTAATAATTATAATGCTATATCGAGAATATTATATTCTGAAAAAAAGCAGATAGAAAATATAAAACTTACAGAAGAGAAATTAATGCCTCTTTTAAGAGAACAGATAAGAGAGCTTAATTTAGATGAAAGTTCGTATAATACAATAAAAGCAGAGTTTGAAAGTATAAAAAATGATGTTCTTGATATAAATAGTATAATAGAATCAGACAGTTTTTCTGAACTTAAAAAAATTATTACTACCAATAATAATAAATATTTTATTATAGCTACAAGTGATTATGATACTAACAATACTATAAAAATTACAAATAATAATGTAAAAGTGTTTAATCTTAATGAAGAGATTAATGATGCATTAGACAGCACGGCAAAAACAGCAGTAAAAATGGCTTTGATAGCATATATTTTAATATTCATAGCCATGTCTATATTTTTTAATAATAAACAGGCTGTGGTTATAATACTAGTTCAATTAATGTCTGTTTTGATAAATTTATCTATACACTCTATATTTGGTATTAATATAAATATATTTTCTATATTTGCCTTGATACTTTCTATAGGGATATCTATAGACTATGCAATATTTTTCTCAAATAGTGCTGCTGATAAGGAGATTACATTTTTGGCGGTATTTTTATCTATGATGACAACGGTATTATCATTTGGTACTTTGGCATTCAGCAGTTTTATACCTGTTAAATCTTTTGGTTTATTTTTGTTTATAGGAGTTTTATCATCATTCATAATTTCTCCTGTATTATTTAAATTTAATAGATTAATAGATAAAGTTTAATATAAATAGTATATTTTATGTATATATGAACTATTTGACATTTTTTTTATAGAATTATATACTTGACGTTTGAGGTGATAACATGAGCAATATATTACTTGATTTCGGCATTATTAATTGTTTGGCTAGAGATAAAGAAGAGCTTTATAATAAGTATTTCATAAAAGGAGAATACGGCTTAAAAGAGAATAATGATTATAATAAAAAATTTTTTCTTGGTAAAATAGATAATGACTTTTTTAATTTTAAGCTTGAAGATCCTTATAATAATAAAATAAACAAAATGGCTTTGCATGCTGTAAATCAATTAAAGCCTATTATAGATGAAGCAAAAAAAAGATATAAAAAAAATAGAATATCTGTTATAGTGGGTACATGCGAAAACGGAAGCGATGAAACTAAAGATTATATACTAAAAGGTTCTGTTTCTGATGAGAGAAGAATATTAGTTATGCAGAGCCTTAATATATGCTGTAATTTTTTACAAAAGTATTTTGATGTTTCAGGACCTTCTTTTACTATATCTACTGCATGTACATCAAGTGCTAATGCTTTAATAGCTGCTGACGAGCTTATAAGAAGCAACATAATAGACGCTGCTATAGTTGGCGGTGCTGATGTTGTAACTGATACTGTTGTTTATGGTTTTGATTCTCTTGAAGTTGTTTCATATAACAAAACAAATTCTTTTTCAAAAAACAGAAGCGGAATAAATTTGGGAGAGGGTGCTGCTTTTACAGTTTTGGCAAGAGAGAATTTTATTGATTCTAAAGATGCTGTATACCTTAAAGGCTACAACAGTAATTCTGACTCTCATCACATGACAAGCCCTGATATAGACGGAAGCACTACAAGCAAATGTATCGATGACGCTTTAAAATATGCATCTATGAATATTGATAATATAGATTATATTAATCTTCATGGCACAGGTACTTTGATAAATGATAAAATGGAGAGTACTACACTAAACAGAGTAAATGCTTCTGATATATGGTGCAGTTCTAGTAAAACGTCATTCGGTCACACTATAGGGGCAGCTGGTGCTATGGAGCTTGGGGTTTGTTTTATTACTCTTTCATCTATGAATAAAGAAAAAATACTTCCACCGCATTTATATGACGGAGTGTATGATGATACGCTTGAAAAAATAAAATTAGTTACTGGCAAGGTTGTATCTGAAAGACTTGAAAATTGTATGAGTGTATCGTTCGGTTTTGGCGGAAGCAATACTTGTTTGATAGTTGGAAAATAATTTATTATTGATTTGTTATTGCTATGGGAAATAAATATAAATTAAATATACCGCATAAAGGCAGAATGCTTTTGATAGACGGTATTGTTGATATTAATTTTGATGATAATGAAATACTTACTTTTTCTCAAATAAAAAAAGACAATGTTTTTTATGATAATTCGGAAAATGAAGGTATTGATTCTTATATTTTTACTGAATATGCGGCACAGACTGCTGCAGCCTATAACGGTGCTTTGGAAAATAGTACTGATGATAAAAGAATAGGTTTTCTTTTAAATATTAAAAAAGCTGATTGCTATATTGATAAAGTTAAAGCAGGAAATAAAGTTTATATATTTGTAAAAGAGACTTTAAAAGACGGAAGTATTGCCTATTATGACAGTAATGTAATTATTTGTAATGATGATATAAAAAGTATAGAAGAATATAAGAATATAATTAATAGTGATAGTACAAAAAAAGTTATGGACTGTTCTATAATGGTAATGGAGAGTTCTGCACAAGATTTTTGATTTTAGTTTTTTATTTTAATAAAGAATGGATACAATTATGAAAAATAAATCTATTTTAGTAACAGGTGCATCTGGAAGCATAGGGCTTGCAATATCAAAAAAGATTATATCAAGCGGTTATGATACTGTTATGTGCTATAATAAAAATGATTCTTTTATAGATGATATAAAAACTTATTCAAGAGACTATGATGTTAATATAAGATTTTTAAAAATAGATGTTACAAACAGAGAAGAAGCTAAAAATATTTTACTAAAAGATATAGAAGATAATGCAGCATATTATGGGGCAGTACTTTCATCTGGAATAACTATGGATAATGCTTTTCCTGCTATGACTTCAGATGAATGGGATAAAGTTATAGATGTTAATTTAAAAAGTTTTTATAATATAGTTAATCCTATAATTATGCCTATGATAAGGTTAAAAAAGGGAGGTCGTATTATAGCTATAAGTTCTGTTTCTGGTATAATAGGCAATAGGGGGCAGGTTAATTATGCTGCTTCTAAGGCTGGGCTTATAGGTGCTGTTAAGTCTTTGGCTATAGAATTGGGAAAAAGAAATATTACTGTAAACTGTATTGCTCCCGGTATAATAGAAAGCGAGATGATTAATGAAGAAATAATAGAGCATGCCAAAAATATGATAGCATTAAAAAGAATAGGAAAACCTGATGATGTTGCCAATGCTGTAAACTTTTTGCTATCTGAAGAAGCTAATTACATAACTAAACAGGTTATTAGTGTTGACGGCGGAATGTTTTAGTTAATTTTTATATTTAAATAATTGTTTTTTTCTGTATAATTTATATATTTATAAAAAATATTTTACAAATACAGTTTTAATCTTATTTTATATTATATGATTTATATATAATGGATTGTTTATGAAAAAATTATTTTTTGTATTTTTTATATTTATTCTGATTTTTAATGCAGCTTATACATTAACTGATAATGAAACTAGTTTTCTTAAATCATGCGAAGAGGGTAAATACGACAGAGTAGTTTCTCTTATCAATAAAAAAGTTAATGTAAATACTGTTTCAGAAGATGGAGTTACAGGCTTAATGCTGGCAGCTCATCATGGACATAGTGCTATTGCGAGGCTTTTAATTAATTCAAATGCTGATGTTAATATCGCTGATAAGGTAGGATATACTGCTTTAATAATGGCATCTACTGGAGGATATACTGATATAGTAAAAATACTTTTGAAAGCTGGTGCCGATGTTAATGCGGCTAATACATACGGAGAAACCGCTTTGCATACTGCATCATATAAACTTTATTCTGATATAGTTCAGACTTTGGTTGATTATAAAGTTAATATAAATGCTGTAAACAATGACGGCGATAATGCTTTAATAATGGTTTTTATGTCGGCAGATAAAAGCGAGAATATGCTTCCTGTTGCTAAGATATTATGCGATAATGGAATAGATGTTAATGCCAGAGATAAAAATGGAAGAACAGCTCTTACTTATGTTAAAGAAAATTATAAAAAAGCAGATTCATTAATAGCTTTTTTAAATGAATATGGTGCTTTGGAATAATAATTATTTTTATATTTTAATTTTTGAGGTAAAATAATAAATGATAGAAGATTTAATAGAGAGACTTCCTAAATTGGAAGGTATCAAAAAAGATATAGAGAATGCTATAAATGAAACTATAAATGCTTATGAAAGAGGCAATAAAGTATTAATAGCTGGAAATGGCGGAAGTGCCTGCGACAGTGAGCATATAGCGGGTGAGCTTTTAAAAAGTTTTTTAAAAAAGCGTCCTATAAAAGAAGAGATAAGAAAAGAACTTCTAAAAATTGAAGATGGAGAATATATTGCTGATAATTTGGAATCTCCGTTAAGAGCAGTAGCTTTAACATCACATTTGGGACTTTCAAGTGCTTATCTTAATGATAAAGAGCCTTATTTGGTATTTGCTCAGCAGTTATTAGGTTTTGGTGATAAAGGGGATATTTTCTTTGCTATAAGCACTTCTGGTAATGCTAAAAATATTATTTATGCTGCTAAACTTGCTAAGGCTATGGGTATAAAGGTTGTATCTTTTACAAATGAAAATGGAGGAAAATTAGCTTTAATGGCTGATATTGCAATTAAAGCTCCTGCTAAAGAAACTCATATATCACAGGAATATCATGAGGCGATATATCATGAGATTTGTATAAGAGTTGAAGAACATTTTTTCAAAGAAAATAGATAATTAGTTTTTTAATTCAAAAAATTATTATTAAATATAAAAAGCTAAGCTATTGAAAAATTATTGATTATAATATATTATATTCAAAATAACTAATTATAATTTTTAAGGATATAATAATGACTACAGATAGAGAAGAATTAGAAGCACTTTTATATCAAACCAGATTAAGAATAGAAGAAAATCAAAAAGATGAAGTATTAGATAGATTAAACAAAGATTTAAAGTTTATAGAAGAATTATTTGAAGTTAATGTTGATGGTATAGACCCTTTATATCATGTTATAGATTTGCCTGAATATTTGAGAGAGGATGTAGCTGGTAAAACTTTAGATAATGAAGTTATAATGAGTCTATGCCGCAGCGGAGAATATGGTTATATTGTAGTTCCAGCAGTACCTGCAGCTTTAGAAAACAGCGAGCATCAGGCTAAAAAATCATAAAATATTAGAGGTCATCAATTATAGATGAATTATTCTTACGATAGAGAAGAATTAAAAAAAGAAAAGCGTAATGCTCTTAAAGCTATATTAAAGCCTTTTATATTTATCTATTATAGAAGTAATAGTCTGCTTTATAGAGCTGCTGCTAGGCTTGTATTGGGGTTTATTATAGCTTTTGTTTTATTTGGCATTCTTACTTTATTTATCAGATTTGACAGAATGAAAAGCTCAACTATGATGAATACTATAGAGCCTAATGATATAGTTATAACTTCAAAATTGAGATATGCTGTTTCATTAAGACCTTTTGTTTCGTCACTTACAGGTAAAACAATAATTTTTTCAAGACCTAAAAGAGGGGATATTGTATTTATGATAGACCCCAGAACAAAGAGAGAATTTTTTTTTAAGAGATTTGCGTCATATTTTGTATATTTTGTAACTTTCGGAAATGTTAATATATCAAAAACAAGATATTTAATAAAAAGAATAGTAGGGCTTCCTAATGAAACTATAGAGATAAAAAATAAAACAGTTTATATTAATGGAGAAATGCTTAATGAACCTTGGGCTAATATCGATTCTGACAGCAGAATATTAAATAAAGAAATATCTGCCAGAGATAATTTCGGACCTCATATTATAGGGTATAATGAGTATTTTGTAATATCGGACAATAGGGATTATGGATATGACAGCAGAGATTTTGGTAATGTGCATTTTTCTAATATAGACGGAAAGGTTATTTCCAAATAATTTTTATTTATTATCTAATTATACAAGAGTTTTATTATGAAACTTAAAGATAATCATAAATTAACATTATATTCCTGCTACATAGGATATATAACTCAGGCAATTATTAATATATTTCCGCCGCTTGTTTTTATAATGTTTCAGAAAAATTTTAATATATCATTAACGCAGATAGGTTTTCTTTCATCTTTTAATTTTGCTGTGCAGATGATTGTAGATTTTTTATCAATTAAATTTATAGATAAAATAGGATACAGAGTTCCAATAGTATCAGCACATATATTTTCTGCTTTGGGATTATTTTTGCTTGGAGTGCTCCCTTTTTATATAGATCCTTATTTAGCTATGTTAATATGCTTTTTTATTAATGCTGTAAGCGGAGGTCTTATAGAGGTTTTGGTAAGTCCTATAGTAGAGGCACTTCCAGAAAAACAAAAAACTAAAGCTATGAATATACTTCATTCATTTTATTCTTGGGGTTCTATGTTGGTAGTGATGCTATCAACTTTGTATTTTAATATATTTGGAATTGAAAATTGGGGATATATGTCTATGCTTTGGGCTTTAGTTCCTTTTATAAATATATTTTTATTTGCAAATGTTCCTCTTAATGTATTAAAAACTCATGAAGATAATATGAATGCTAATAACGTAGTTTCTATAAGAAAATTATTGTCTGTAAAAATAGTTTTAGTGTTTTCTATTTTGATGATATGTGCAGGGGCAAGTGAACAATCTATAGCTCAGTGGGTATCATTATTTGCAGAGGCTGGTCTTAATGTAGATAAAACAATAGGGGATATATTCGGTGCTTGTATGTTTGCATTTTGTATGGGCATAGTGAGACTAATTTACGGAATGAACTCTGAAAAAATAGATATAAAAAAGTCACTCCTTATATCGTCTTTTTTCTGTGTAATTGGGTATTTAATAACAGTATTTAGTCCGTATGCTTTTTTATCATTAATAGGATGTGCTGTATCTGGTTTATCTGTTGCTATCATGTGGCCTTCTGTATTTAGTCTTGCTTCAAAAATATACAACAAAGGAGGTACTGCTATGTTTGCATTGCTTGCTTTGGCAGGTGATGCAGGCTGTTCTTTAGGTCCTTTTATAGTTGGTATTGTTTCAAATAATATTTATAATAATTTTAATAATAATATAATTGAATCATCATTAAAAATAGGAATTTTATTTGCTGTATTTTTCCCTGTTATGATGTTTATAGTTTTACTATTTTTCAAAAATAGTAAAACAAATTCGTAAAAGTAAATTGATACAGTTATTTATTATAATTTTTTATTAAATATTAATAACGGGCGTATAATATATTTATTATACACTTACAAGTTTTTATTATAGTTCTTCTATTTCTCTTATACTCAATCCTGTTAATTCACTGATAAGATTTAAATCCATATCTCTATTTTTCATATTTTTAGCCATAGATATTGCCTTATTTTTTTCACCTTGTTCTATACCTTGTTCTATACCTTGTTCTATACCTTGTTCTATACCTTCAATTATTCCTTCTTCTTTTGCTTTCTTCAAGTCTAGTTCTCTACTTTTATCAAAAAAATAAGTATCCACTTCACGCTTTTTATATTTATCCATTACTGGACTATCATTAACAAATATACGGCATTTCTTTTCTACTTCTTCAAATATAGTATTTTCTTTCATTAAGATAGACATATCCTCTCCTTTAAAAAATTTTACCCAAGAAATGAATTCTTTATGTATATTATCTAAACTTTCTATTGTAGAAATATTTTTTAAATTGAATTTAGGCAGCTCCAGAAAATGAATCTGACAATGATCTGTTAGAATTTTATTATTATTTAATTCTTTTAAAACATAGCAGCTATGTACTTTATCTTCATTTGTAAGTATGAAATTTGTAATATTGATACTTACGGTTGCTTTTAATTCATCATAAAAAGAACCTCTATTTAAACTGCTGCTGTAATTATAAGCCCAATAATACAAAGCTCTTTTTATAAAATCTTCATTTCCTCTAGCTTGTATCTCTATTAAAACAGTTATACCTGTTTCTGTTGTTGCTTTTATATCTACAATACTTTCCTTTTCATCATAGTTATCCGCTATATTAAAAGGATTAAGTATTTCTATTTTCTTAAAAGTTTCAAAGTTTAAATCTTTAAATACAGCATTAATGAAATTTAAAGCTATATTTTCATTGCCTTTATGTGAAAATAAATAGCGTATAAAATAATCATTAATTCTATTTAAATTATTTATTGTAACTGTTTCATTTAGTATTTGCTTTAATTTATCTAAATCTTTCATAGCTTTATTATACTAAATTAACTATAAAGTTACAAGTTTAATCATCAAAATTTAGTTTCTATTTCTTTGAGCTTTTTTTAGAATACCTGTAATCTTTCTAAGTTTAAAATACTCTGCCATATCTAAAGCAGTATCTCCATGGTCATTTTCTATATTTACATCGGCTCCTTTTTCTACTAGAAATTTGACAAATGGTTCAGCAAACCTTGATCCTGATGATGCACAAGCCCAAATTAAAGAAGTGTATCCATTATAATCTTGAGCATTAATATCTGCACCTTTTTCTAATAAAACTTCAGCTAATTTTATACGATATTCCTGAAAACTTTTATTATTAAAATTACCTTCACCCATACCAAGATATATTAAAGGAGTATATTCTCGTTTATTCTTTATGTTTACATCAGCACCTTGCTCTATTAAAAAATGAGCTATTTCAAAGTCTAGTATATCAATACTTCCTTCATCTGAAGTATCAAGAGTTTTATTTAAAGCTGTGTCTCCTTTATTATCTTGTGCATTTATATTGGCTTTTTTTGAAACTAAATATTTTATTACATCTATATTTCTTTCAGGACTATAGTCACATGCTGATATTAAAGCAGTACTTCCTCCTTTATAAAAGTTTACATCAGCACCATTTTCCACTAATAATTTTACTGTTTCTAAATTATTTACACCATATATTAAGGCTGTATTTCCATAATTATTGAAAGCATTTATATCAGCACCTTTTTGTATTAGAAGTTCTGCCACTTTTATATTATGAAGTTTGGAAGCATACATTAAAGGTGTCTCTCCATGATTATTTTTTACATTTATATCGGCACCATTATTTATTAAAAATTCTGCAGCAGATGAATTTTCATCATATCTAGATTCAATATGTTCATAATCTAATGAGAGTAATAGGGGAGTTACTACTGAGCTATATTCAGAATGTGTTTTGGCATTTACATCGGCACCTTTTTCAACTAAAAATTTAACCATATCATAGTCATTTCTTAAAGCTGCTATCATTAAAGGAGTATAATCATAATCTTCTGGATAATGCTCCCCAGCCTTTATTCTTGATTCTAAGTCAAAACCATTTTCTACTAATACTTTAAACATTTCCCTATTTTGTGCCAATGCTGTTGAAGCTCTATAAGATTTATTAAGAAGTGATGCTCCATCATTGTCTTTAGTATTTACATCAGCACCGTATTTTATTAATAAATTAAATATTTTTTTAGCATTTTCTAGCATTTCTTCTTCTCCATAATGATCATAATAAATATTATAATATAATACAGTGTTTCCATCATTGTCTTTAATATTTATATTGGCACCATTTTCTAATAAAAATTTAACCATTTCATAGTTTCCGCTTACAGCAGCGTACATTAATGCTGTACAACCGTCTTCATCTTGTGTGTTTATATTGGCACCTTGTTGTATAAGTAATTTTGAAATATCATAATTTCCATTTCCATCATCATTAGCAATAATTAAAGCTGTTTTGTTTTCATTATTTGCTGCATTAGGGTTGGCACCTTTATCAAACAAATATTTAACCATATCATAGTCTTCTTTATAAACAGCAATCATTAAAGGAGTATAATCATAATCAGATCTATCCGCCTTTATTCTTGACTCTAAATCAAAACCATTTTCAACTAATATTTTAAACATTTCTTTATTTTTATCAAAAGATTCTGAAATTCTATAGGATACATCAAGAAGAGATGCTCCTTCATCGTTTTTAGTATTTACATCAGCACCGTATTTTATTAATAAATTAAGTATTTTTATAGCATTTTCTGTTTCATTTTCTTGTCCGCGACTATTATGCTCAATAGTATAATATAATGCAGTTTCTCCTTCTATATCTCTAATGTTTACATCGGCACCATTTTTTAATAAAAATTCAACCATTTCATAATTTGTATCTCTAGCAGTATACATTAATGCTGTAGCACCTGCTTTATCTCGAATATTTACATCAGTACCTTCTTTTATAAGTAATTTTGCTATATCATCATATCCGCATACAGAAGCATTTATTAAAGCTGTTCTATTATAAGAATCTAATGCATTACAGTTTGCTCCTTGCTCTAAATATGATTTAACTTTTTTTATATTATTATCCTCTACAGCGGAAAATAACGATTCATCTAAAGTCTTAGAATACAAAAGAGTATTAAACAAGAATAATATAATAAATAACTTTTTCATATATCCCCCCATATGCTTATCTCATATAACTGCATTCTATATTTAAAATTATATTATGTCAATGATATAGTTTTTTTGTTTTATAAATTGCTATTAATAAAATTTTTAGTATAATTAAGTTATGAAAGAGATTAACAGACTTAATGATTTATTTGTACGATATCTAATTGGTACTGAAGGTGATGAGGATATTTTAGAAAATATTGTTAATGCTGTTTTAAATGATGTTGGATTTGAATCTGTGAGTAATCTTGAAATAATCAATCCTTACAATTTAGCAGAAAATGAGAATTTAAAGGAATCAATCCTTGATGTTAAAGCAAAAACTAAAGATGGTAAAAAAGTGCTTGTTGAGATACAGTTAGTAGGAAACAACAATTTTATAAAAAGAATATTGTATTATATTGCAAGAAATATAGCCTCTGAGTTAAAAGAAAGTGATTTATACATTAATATAAGTCAGATGATTAGCATTAGTTTTATCAATTTTAATTTAGATATAGGAAGCGAGACTGATATAAAAAGAGAGCATAAATGTTTTACATTTGCTGATATTAATAATCCTAGTCTTAGACTGGATGATTTTCAGATACATTTTATAGAGATTAAAAGATTTGCAGAAATATTAAAAAATGCCAGTATGGATAAATATAATAGTAATAATCTTTTATCTTGGATTGACTTTTTTACTACTAAAGATTTAGAAAAAGATATTAATAAACTCATAGGAGGAAATACAATTATGAGTAAGGTTATAGATAAATATAAAAGATTTGTAGCTGATGAAAAAGAGATGTCTGCATATAATGAAAGAGATACTTTTCTTTACGGACAGGCTGCTATGCTTCAGTATGAGAGAGCGGAAGGAAAAAAAGAAGGTATAGAAATAGGCTTTCAGCAAGGTATAGAGAAAGGTATTAAAGAAGGTATAGAACAAGGTATAGAGAAAGGTATTAAAGAAGGTATAGAACAAGGTATAGAGAAAGGAGAAATAAATAAAGCAAAAACTATAGCATTAAATCTAAAAAACATAAATATGAGTATTGAAGATATAAGTAAAATAACTGGTTTAACTATAGAGGAAATAAAGGAGCTATAATGAAAAATTATGTGTATCTGATAATGAATATAGTTTTTGTCAGATATTTTTTACAAGTAAATTTTTTATGTATAAAAAATAAATAAAAGTTATAATAGGAATACAATATGAAAAAAATTATTATAAAAAACGGTACAGTAGTTAATGCCTCAGAAACTTATAAAGCTGATGTATTAATAGAGGGTGAAAAAATTTCAAAAATAGGTGCTGATTTAGAATGCGATGATGCAGAGATTATTGATGCTTCAGGCAAATATGTAATGCCGGGCGGAATAGATGTTCATACTCATATGGATATAGATGTCGGCATAGGGCGAGCAGTTGATGATTTCTATACTGGTACTATTGCTGCTGCCTGCGGAGGTACTACTACTATAGTTGATCATATGGGGTTCGGACCTAAAGGCTGTGATGTATTTCATCAATTAAAATATTATCATACTCTTGCTGACAATAAGGCAGTTATTGATTATAGTTTTCATGGAGTTTTACAGCATGTTGATGAAGATGTGCTTAAAGGTCTTGAAGTATTAGCTAAAGAAGAAGGTTTGCAAAGTACAAAACTTTATTTAACTTATAACTATAAAATAGAAGATGATAATGTTGTGCGTGTATTAAAGAAGATGAAAGAGCTCAATGCTGTTTCTGCTTTTCATGCTGAAAATCATTATGTCATAGAGTATTTAAAAAAGAAATTTGTTGAAGAGTGTAAAACTTCTGCACATTATCACCCTATAAGCAGACCTCCTGAAGCTGAAGCTGAGGCAGTTAATAGAATTATACATTTATCTGTTATAGCTGGAAATGCTCCTGTATATATAGTACATACTTCTGCGGGAAAAAGTGTTGATGAGATAGTTAATGCTAGGGCTTTAGGTCATAAAAATATTTTTTCTGAAACTTGCCCTCAATATTTAGTTTTAACAGATAAAGAGTATGACAGAGAAGACGGACTTAAATTTGTAATGTCTCCTCCTTTAAGAAAAAAAGAAGACAGTGAAAGATTATGGAAAGCTATTGCCGAAGGACATATTCAGGTTATAGCAACAGATCATTGTCCTTTTAATTATGAAACTGATAAAATTAAAGGAAAAGATAATTTTACTAAATGTCCTAATGGAGCAGGCGGAGTAGAGGAGAGATACCCGCTAATGTTTTCAGAAGGAGTGATGAAAGGAAGAATAACAATTAATAAATTCGTTGAAACTTTATGCTATAATCCAGCTTTGATATACGGACTTTACCCAGAGAAAGGTGCTATTATACCTAATGCTGATGCTGATATTACTATAATAGACCCTAATAAAAAATCAGTTATTACAAAGTCAAATATGCATGGAGCATGCGATTATACCGCTTATGAAGGAATGGAGCTTTTATGTTCTGTTGATACTGTTATATCAAGAGGAAAAATAGTATTTAAAGATAATAAGTTTTTAGGCAGTAAGGGGGACGGAAAGTTTATAAAAAGAAAAACTTTAGATAATTATACCGACTTTAATAATCATTTCAAATTGGGTGATTATATAGATATTGACTGTAATTAAAAATTATAATAGACTTGTTTCAAAAGTACTTGACAAGATTATATATAAAATTTTTATAATTTATAAATTATAAAAGTAATGTTTTGCATGTTGTATAACTTATTATTGTAAATATACATTCCTTCGCTGCCAACACCATACTTAACAGTACTTACTTCAGTCGCAGGTGGACTTCGTCGGCAGGAAAAAGAAGTGGGGGGTACGAAGTACGCAGAGCGGTGGGCAAAGCCCCAACTATAATTTAAAAATATTAAATTAAAAATTTATAAATATTAATAAATTTAGTTTTGAAACAAGTCTATTATTTATTTTAAAAATATAACATCATCAATATCAAAACCCAAATTTAAATCATTCCCTTCTTTATAATTACTTTTATAATTTTCTTTATTAAGTCTCCAAGTTATTTGAGTATTTGTATTGATTGGTACTGATGTTATAATATAGGAAAACATATCTTCTGTAATATTTGTTATTTTAGATTTTATATGTATATTATTATTTAAATTATCATCATAATCAAAAAATGAGTACGGACGTATACCTATATAGTTAGCATTTCCAATATTTTCTTTATCCTCTTTTAACGTTATTGTAATATTCCAGTCCAAGCATTCTATTTTTTTATTTGAAAGTAATTTTATTTTTGAGAAGTTTTTATATCCTGTTAATAATGCTGAAAAATATGTCTTTGGATTTTCAAAAAGATTGTATTTGGAATCTATTATATCAAATTTTCCATTATTGATTATACCTATATTGTCGGATAGTCTGTATACTTCATCTCTGTTATGCGATACAAATAGAGTAGTAAGATTAAACTCTTTTATACTGGACGATATAAATTTTTCCAATTCCCATTTTATATGATAATCCAATGCACTCAAAGGCTCATCAAGCATTAATATATTCGCAGATGATACGAATATTCTTGCAATTGCTGTTCTCTGCTGTTCGCCTCCTGATATTTCTCTTGGCTTTTTATTTCGTATATCATATATAAAAAACTTTTTCATTATAAAGTCTATATTATGATTTATTTTTTTATCCCTTATTCCGCATTTAATATTTTCTTCAACAGTCATATTTGGAAATAATGCATAATTTTGAAATAAAAAACCTACATTTCTTTTCTGAGGCTTTATATTAATTCTTTTTTTGGAATCATAAAAAACTTTTCCGTCAAGTTCTATATATCCGCTGTCTGGATTTTCTATTCCAGCAATGCATTTTAATGTCATGCTTTTTCCGCTTCCAGATGCCCCTAAAATAGAGAATACTCCATTTTTTACTTCGAACTGCAAATCTAAATTAAAATTAGACAATCTCTTTTTTATATCAACTATTAAACTCAATATAAACCGCCGTATATTTATTATAATCTTTTTTTAAAAGTATTAGAAATAGGCTGTATCATATTCATAAACATTATACTGATAAATGATATAGCAACTATTATCATCACCCATTTAAAAGCAAGCTCTCTGTCTCCAGCCTGTACCGCAGTATAAACAGCAAGCGACATAGTCTGCGTTTTATTAGGTATATTTCCAGCTATCATTATAGTAGCACCAAACTCTCCCAAAGCCCTAGTAAAAGAGAGTATAGTACCTCCTAATATAGAATGCCAGCTGTTTGGCAGTATTAATTTCCAAAAAATCCAATTTTCTGATTTTCCTAATGTTCTTGCTGCATTTATTATATTTTTATCTATTTGTTCAAAAGCCCCTTTGCTTGTTCTGTACATTAGAGGAAATGATACTATAAAAGAAGCCAATACTGCACCTCTAAGTGTAAATACAAATGGAAATCCTAATTTATAAGCTAAACTTCCTATAAAAGAATTACGCCCGAAAAATAATAAAAGAAAAAATCCCACAACAGTAGGAGGAAGTACTAAAGGAAGTGTAAATATTATATCGAAAAGAGATGAAAATTTTTTTATTTTCACTGCTATAATAGCGGCATATATTCCAACAAAAAAAGTAATTATTGTAGAATAAAATGCCGTTTTTATAGACAGTATTAACGGAGTATATTGCATAATTGATGATTTCTTATTGTATTACAGTAAAGCCGTAAGCTTTAAATGTTTCTATAGATTTGTCAGATGATATATAATCTATAAACTTTAAAGCTTCTTCTTTATTTTGAGAAGATTTTATTACAGCTATAGGGTAAATAACTTTTTTATGTGTTCCTTCAGGGGCTTCTGCTATTATATTAATATCTTTTGCTATTTTTGCATCAGTGGCATAAACTATGCCGCAGTCAACTTCTCCTATCTCTACCCAAGAAAGTACATTCCTAACATCAGAACCATAAACTGCTTTTTGTTTGACCGCATCAAGTATGGATAAATTACTTAATATTTCTTCTGAATACTGACCTACGGGTACGCTTTTAGGCTCTCCGAGTCCTACTTTGGCAACATCAGCATTTGTTATGTCTGTAAATGATTTTATATTTAATTTTGAATTACTAGGAGTGATTAATACCACTTTATTTTCAAGCAAATCTTTTCTTGTATTAGTATCTATCAAATCTTTTTCCTGTAATGCGTCCATTTGTTTTTGTGCGGCTGAGAAAAATATATCTGCTGGTGCTCCTGATTCTATTTGAGACTGCAATGCACCAGATGATGCAAATGAAAATGTAACTTGAGTTCCTGTTTCTGTTTTATAATTATTAGCTAATTCTGTAAGTACATCAGTCAGGCTTGCAGCTGCCAAAACCAAAATTTCTTTATTATTAGATGATGTGTTAGATGATGAAGTTTTATTATCAGCAGTGTTTGAATTGCTGCATGATACAAATATATACGATATTATTAAAGTTATAAGTATTAATTTTTTCATAAGTTAAACCTTTTATATATTTTTATTTAATGACCTTCGCCTTTAATCATACTTATTATATGCTCCAAAAGAGGTATTATCAGATTAGTGCAGTACTCAGCACCTTTTTCACTTCCGGGAAAGTTTACTACAAAAATATTATCATTAATACCAGCATACACTCTTGAAAGAGAAGCAAATATAGTTTCTTTCATAGATTCTTGTCTTAGATAATCAGATACCCCTCTTACTTCTTTTTTACAAAAACTTTCTGAAGCTTCAGGAGTTACATCTCTTTTTGATAAGCCTGTTCCTCCTGTTGTGATTATTATATCAAATTTTTCTTTATTTTCTTTTAAAGTGTTTAATATAATATCAAATTCATCTGGTATAATAATTTTTTCTATATTTGTAATTTTATTTTTTAATTTCTCTTCAAGAGTTTTTATTATAACAGCACCAGATTTATCTTCATATATTCCTTTATATGCTCTGTCAGAAACAGTAATAACAAGTATTCTCAAGATTTATTTCTCCTCCCTTAATAACCCTTGCAAATATTCCTCTTTTTGGCATAATGCAGTAGCCTACTAGATTTTTTATATCACAGCCTTTATGACATTCTTTTCCTATTTTTGACACTTCTAATATTGTATCACCTATATATATTTTAGTACCTAAAGGCAGAGTAAAAAGCTCTATTCCTCTGGTAGTGATGTTTTCTGCAAAATCGCCTGCTTTAAGAGTGCTTTGCATTTTACTGTTTGTATATTCAATATCTTCAATTGCCAATATAGAAACTTGTCTGTCTGTTAATTTATTGAAATGAGCGTCATTAAGTACACCTTTATCTTCTACTAATGTAATTTTATCTACTGGAGTTTTTACTGTACCTGTATTTTTAGATATGTTTAAAGAAACGAGTTCAAAATATTTCTTTTCCATCATATTATCCGTTTATCTTACATTTATTTTAAAACTGCTATTATTTAGAAGTTTATACAAAAAAGTAAAATATTCAATATTATAATAAATTTTTTTTAGAATTTTGTTTAAAAATTGAAAAAAATTTATTATAATATTATTTGAAATTAATTTTATGGTCAAAGTAAATGAATAATAAATATATATTAGATAAGGCATTAGAGTTTGCGGATAATAATATAGAAATAGAGCTTATAAAAATAGATAAAACTTCAGGCTCATCTCCAAGAACATTGGACGCTTTTATGATAGTGTACAATGAAGATAATAAGCAAAAAACTATGGGTACAATCGGAGGCGGTATATTAGAATTTGAGGCTGTTAAAGACGCTTTTGAGTTTTTAACTAAAAAAGAAAATCATAATAAAAAATATAATTTAAGCCCAGAGTCTTCTGGCGGAATAGGTATGGTATGCGGCGGCAGTGCAGATATATCTTTTACATACTTGAATAACAATAAAGATTTTATATATACTCTAAAAAAAGAAATAGAAGATAAAGAAATAAATGTTTATATATTTGGTGCGGGTCATGTATCTTTTGATTTGGCAGAGGTTTTATATAAAATAGGATTTAATTGTATCGTTATAGATGACAGAGAAGAGTTTGCTAATAAAGAGAGATTTCCTAATGCATATAAAGTATTGGCAGAAGATTATAATAATGTATTTGATAAAATAAATATTACAAATAAAGATTATATAATTATAGTAACTAGAGGTCATGCTGATGACTATATAGTAGAAAAAAATGCTCTAAAAACAAATGCAGCTTATATTGGTATGATAGGAAGTAAGAATAAAATAAAAACTCTTCATGAAAGATTAAAAAAAGAAGAAAATTATACAGATGAAATGATATCGAGAGTGCATGCCCCAATAGGTTTGTCAATAGGGGCAGAAACTACAGAAGAGATAGCAATAAGTATAGCAGCAGAACTTATACTCACTAGGGCTATATCTGAAAATAGAAGAAAAATAAAAAAATAATTTTTTGTTTTTTAAAATATTTATAAATGGGAATTGTTATGGGAAGAACTTTTTTGCATCCGAATGAGGCATTGGAATTGGTATTAAAAAATTGCGAAGATTATGGTAATGAAAAAATATCTGCACTTGATTCTTATAATAGAGTTTTGCTTAATGATATTTATGCTTTAAATGATGATCCTCCTTTTAGTAAATCTTCTATGGACGGATATGCTTACAAAAAAGAAGATGAGAATAAAGAAAGCTATATTTTAAATGAAGATAAAGTTATATATGCAGGTCTTTGCGGTAAAATAAGTATTGGCAGCGGGGAATGTATAAAAATAATGACTGGTGCTATGATACCAGATAATTGCAATGCAGTTCAGAGGGTGGAGTGGACAGAAGAAAAAAAAGAGAATAATAAAACAATTATTAAATTTACAAAGAAAGAAATATCCAATAATATAATAAATAAAGGCAGTAATAAAAAGTCTGGAGATAAAATATTATATAAAAAATTCTTGTTTCCAAAAGATATTGCCATACTTGCAGGATTTGGATATAGTAACATAGAAGTAAAAAAGAAAATTAATACTGCTGTTATATCTACAGGCAATGAGATAGCAAATATAGGCGAAGCTTTGAAAGATGGACAAATATATGATGCTAATGCCCCTATGCTTGTTTCAAGAACTTCTGCCTTATCATGTAGTAGTAAATTTTACGGAAAAGTTGATGACAATGAAAAAGAAATAAGAGATATACTTTCAAAAGCAATAAAGGAAAATGATATTATACTCATAAGCGGCGGGGTATCTATGGGTGATTTTGATTACGTGCATAAGGAGCTTATTAATCTTGGAGTTGAACAGATATTTCATGGAATAGCTATGAAGCCAGGTAAGCCTTTATTTTTTGGTAAACTTGATAAAAAGGCTGTTTTTGCTTTGCCCGGTAATACAGTTTCTTCTTTTATGACTTTTGAGATAATGGTTAAGCCTTATATATTAAAATGTTTAGGTCTTGAATATGATAATAATTATACTAAAGCTGTACTTTTGGAAGATTTTAAAAGAAAAGACACTGAAAGGCTTGAGTATGTACCTGTAAAATTATTTTATGATGAAACTAGATTGTCTGTACATCTTATTAAATATAATAACTCTTCTATGATATCGTCTTTTTCTGAGGCTAACGGTATATTAAAAATAGATATTGGTGTTTCTTGTATCGATAAAGGGAGTATAGTGGATGTTAGATTCCTTTAATAGAGAAATAAATTATATACGAGTATCAGTTACAGACAGATGCAATTTAAGATGCGTATATTGTATGCCTGAAGAGGGGATTATAAAAAAATCTCATAATGAAATACTTACCTTTGAGCAAATATATAGTATAGTTAAAGAGGCTTCAGAGCTAGGTATAACAAAGGTAAGGATAACAGGCGGGGAGCCTTTAGTTAGAAAAAACATTGAAGAGCTTATATCCATGATTAGAAGTATAGAAAAAGTAGAGATAATAGCTATGACTACAAATGCTGTTTTGCTCTATAACATGGCAGAAAAATTAAAAAATGCAGGGCTTGATTCTATAAATATATCTCTTGATACTTTAGATAGTGAAAGGTACAAACATATTACTAGAGGCGGAAATATATATGATGCTATTAGAGGCATAAATAAGGCTTCTGACTTGGGTTTTAAATTAAAGATTAATACTGTAGTATATGATGAGAAGAGTAAAGCAGAACTGCCATTATTAAGAGATTTTGCAAAAAGTGTCAATGCTGAACTTCAGACTATTCAATGTTATGATATTAATAAACAAAAAGAGGACGCTTTGGAATATGACAGACCTGCAAAGTGTAAGTACTGCAATAGAATAAGGCTTTTATCAGACGGATATTTACTCAGCTGTCTGCATAGTAATATAAAGTTTAAAGTAGATTTTGATGATATAAGAGGCTCTGTAATAAAATGTATTGAAGGAAAACCTGAGAATGGTTCTTACAGCGATGTTAAGTCTGTCAGTATGATAGGCGGATAATATTTATATAATAATTGAGGTTAATATGAATAATAAATTAACACATGTAGATAAAAACGGTAGTGCCAATATGGTTGATGTTGGAGATAAAGATATTGTAAAAAGAACAGCAGAGGCTTGCGGAAAAATATATCTATCAAAGGAAACTTTAAAATTAATAGAAGAAAATAATATAAAAAAAGGTGATGTAATATCTGTAGCTAGAATTGCTGGTATAATGGGTGCTAAGCAGACATCTAATTTGATTCCTTTATGTCATAATATTAATATAGAAAAAGTATCTTTGGATTTTACTTTAGAAGAAGATGGAATATTAATAAAATCATACTTAAGATGCAGCCATAAGACTGGCATAGAAATGGAGGCATTAACTGCTGTTAGTATTGCCGCACTTACTATATGGGATATGTGTAAGGCTGTTGACAAAAATATGAGAATATCTGATATTACTTTACTTTCAAAAACAAAAGAGATTTAGTATTATATACTTTTTTAGTTTGATTATCATAAGTTTTTATTATATAATAAAAATACTATTTGATTAGAATTAAATAGCATTAAAACTTATGGGTTATTAAAAATGAATGAAAAACTTAATAGATTAACTTCTCTAATAAAATATGATATGAAGCCTGCATTAGGTGTTACAGAGCCTGCTGCTATAGCTTTTGCAGTATCTAAGGTTAGAAGCTATACTAAAGGCGATATAGAAAGTGCTGAAATAGTATTAAATTCTGGTATATATAAAAATGCTTTTACCTGCGGAATACCAAATTCAAATGAATTCGGTAATCTGTTTGCTGCTGCTTTAGGATTAGCTGCTGGAAATTATGAAAAAGGCTTGGAAGCATTGGAAGATGTAAAAGATGAAGATAATGATAAAGCTAAAAAGTTAATAGATGAAAATAAAATAAAAATTGTACTTGGAGATATGAGCTCTAATATATATATAAAGGCTTCTGTTAAAACTAAAACGGATACTGCAGAAGTTATTATAAAAGATTATCATACTAATATTGTAAGTATAAAGGTTAATAATACTGTTATATTTAATAAAGAAGATGATGAAAAACAAAAAAATGAAAATGAATCAGAAAATATTTCTTCAAAAGAGATACTTGATTATACAGTAAATGAAATATTAGAATATATAAATAATGTTAGTATAGAAGACATATCTTTTATAATGGAAGCACATAAAATGAATATAGATTTATTTTATTTATCTTTAGAATCAAAGCGTACAGATATAGCAAAAAAGTTATTAAAAATGAATAATAATACAGTATTTTCAGATAATGAGATGTCTACAGCACGTTTACTGACAGCAGGAGCAATAGAGGCTAGGGTTTTAGGGCTCAATAAACCAGCTATGAGTATTACAGGAAGCGGTGCACATGGTATAATATGTACTATGCCTTTATATGCTTTATTTAAAGTTAATAAACTTAGTGAGGATATTCTGCTTAGAGCAACGGCATTGAGTTTTTTGATAACTATGTATATAAAAGAGCATTCCGGCAGACTTTCAGCATTTTGCGGATGCGGTATAGCTGGAGGTACTGGGGCTGCCTGTGCTATAGGGTATTTAAAAGGTGCTGATTATAAAGAGATAGTTCATATAATTAACAATATGTCAGCTGGAATAACTGGAATGATATGCGATGGAGGAAATCAGGGCTGTGTTATGAAAGCTATAGTTGCTTTGGATGCAGGATTTAGAGCGGTTGAACTTTCTTTAAGCGGTTCTTATATATTTCCTATTCATGGTATAAATGCTGAAACGCCTGAAGATACTATGAGAAATATGGGGCTTATAGCTTCTGAAGGTATGGTAGAAACAGAAAAAACTATAATCAAAATAATGGAGAGTAAAAGTTAATTATATCGATAAAAAAGTGACTATTAATTTTTAAATAGATTGTATTTTTATTAAATATAATATAAAATGTTTATTAAAGAACAATAAAATTACTTGACTTATATACATTATATATTATAATTTATAGTACGATTTAAAGGAGTTAACATGAGTAGTGCTATATCAAATCAAATACTTGTATTTAAGATAAATAACGAATTATACGGAATAGATATTCTTAAAGTTCAGGAAATATTAAATTTTATGCAGCCTTCGCCTATACCTAATTGTCCGGAATATTTAAAAGGTATTATTAATTTGAGAGGTACTATAATTCTTGTTATAGATTTAAGGGCTAGATTCCATTTTGATGAACCTATGAATCCAGAAAACTGTGTAATCGTTGTTGTTGCTATAGGTGATAAAAAATACGGATTAGTTGTTGACTCTGTATCTGATGTTCTTACTATAAATAGTGAAAATATACAGGAAGATATAGATATGCATGTTGGCATAGACAGCAGATATATAATGGGATTGGTAAAAGCCAATGAACAGATGATCATTTTAGTTGATATAGATAAAGTATTTATTAAAGATGAACTTGATGATTTAAGTACTGCTATTAATAATTCTATAGTAAAATAATATATATGTCTTCACATAGAATACTTAGAGTAAATGAAAATATTAAACAAACTCTCTCTATGATTATAATGAGGGAGATAGAAGACCCTAGAATTAAAAATAATCTTGTTACAATTACTAAAGTAGATACAGCTAAAGACTTGAAAAATGCTAAAGTTTACTTTGTATGCCTTAATGAAGATAAACACAATGAGGTTCTTAATGGTCTTAATAGTGCTAAAGGTGTAATATTTTCTTATCTTAAAAAACAGCTTACTATTAGATATGTTCCTAATCTAACATTTCATTATGATAAAAATTTGATAGAAACTAACAAGGTATTAACAGATATAAAAAATTTAAATATACCTGAAGATAATTAATTTATAAAAACATTACAATATATTAAAGGCCTATTTAATGTCTACTGATAATATAAATACAACAAAAAAAGAGATAATAGAAAGATTATCAAAAGCTCAGAATATTACAATAACAGGGCATAGAAATCCAGACTGCGATTGTATATGTTCCGGTCTTGCTTTATCTTTGATTATAAAAAATATCTTTAACAAAGAGGCTATTGTTGTTAATACTGATAAAATGCAGAGAGATTTGCAAAATGTTTTATTTGTTGATAGAGTAATTTTTGAAGTTAATGAAAATACTCTTCCTAAGAAAGATGTTTTAGTTATTTTGGATTCAGGAGATATAGATAGAATAGGCTGGCTTTCTGATATTACAGATAAATATAATGAAGTAATTTTCATAGATCATCATAAAGTGAGAAACATTAAAGGTGTTACTATGTTTTATGATGATACTTCAGCAGGTGCTACTTGCGAGATAATATTTGATATATTTCAGGATTATGCCGATAAAATGGACTCTTCAATAGCAACACTTTTATACAGTGGAATTTGTACTGATACTGGAAGTTTTATATTTAGCAATACTACAGAAAGAACGCTTCTTTATGGTTCAAAGTTAATGAAAATAGGTGTTATACAGGAAAATCTTGGAAATGTTGTAAGAAAGAGATATACTAGAAATGATGTATCTGCATTGATGGAAATATATAGAAGAATGATAATAGACTATGATAGAAAAATAGGCTATATATGTCTGGAAGATAGTATTTGCGGTATTAATATAAAAGAGCTTGGAGTTAGTGCGTCAGACACTCTTATACAAATGGACGATGTTCTTATCGGCTTTATTATTCATGAAAATAAAGATGATTTCAGAGTAAGTATGAGAAGCAGAGCATCTAAAGATATCAGAGATATTGCAGAGAGTTTCGGCGGCGGCGGACATCCTAAAGCATCTGGTTTTTCTGTTTCAAAAAAAGAATATACTAGAGAAAAATTGATAAAAGAGATAAAAGATAAATTAATTGCTTTATTAGATTCATAATTTATGACAAGAGATAATATTATAATATATACAGACGGCGGCTGCAGAGGAAATCCGGGGCTTGGGGCTTGGGGAGCTATACTTATAAGCGAAAAGCATAATTTGCGTCTTGAAATAGGTGAAAGCGAAGATAATACCACAAATAATAGAATGGAGATGAAGGCTGCTATTAAAGCACTTGAAAGATTAAAACATTCTCATAATATTAAATTATATAGTGATAGTGCATATTTAGTTAATGGTATGACAAAATGGATATACTCTTGGCAGAAAAATAATTGGATAAAAAGCGATAAAAAGCCTGTTGAAAACAAAGAGTATTGGCTTAAATTGATTGAATTATCAAGTAAACATAATATAGAGTTCATAAAAGTAAAGGGACATTCCAATAATAAAGAAAATAACCGTGCTGATGAAATAGTTAATATTTTGATGGATAAGCATATTGAAAGCGGTAAAACAGTTTCATTTAATGAAAAAACTCAGTATTGTTAATTTCTTATTGACATAATTGATATAAAATATATAATATCGTATATTTATATCATTATTGTTTTTTAGTATGGACACAAGACACAAGACACAAGACACAAGACACAAGACACAAGACACAAGACACAAGACACAAGACACAAGACACAAGACACAAGACACAAGACACAAGGACACAAGACACAAGACACAAGACACAAGACACAAGACACAAGACACAAGACACAAGACACAAGACACAAGACACAAACTCATAAAATATCCTAAATCATCTATAATATTCAAAAGCAGTGAAAAACCAGAAAACTATTTTTATATAATCATAAAAGGTAAAACATTATCTTATAATAATTTTATTAAAGACTCTAATTTTTTTAGTAAAAATGGCGATATTATAGGTTTAATATCATCTATAACAAACGAACCATATTTTTCTTCAATAGAAGCTATAGAAGACTGTGAGCTTTTTGAGATAGAAATAGAAAGTATAAAAGATATTCATAATAAAAATATTATTAAAAGAATATCCAGTTATTTATTGTTTACTCTTGAGGTGTGGCTTAGTAAATATTATAATATTTTAATCAATAACAAAATAGATTTGTATAATAAAGAAGATACATTACTAATGGCTAAAATATATAAAAACAATGGTTTTGAAGATGCAGGATATAAGCTTTGCATATCTCATATAAATACATTTCAAGATTGTGAAAATTGCGATGATGTAGCAGATTTCTTAAAACATTTAAAACCAGCTTCTGAACCCATAAAAATTGATAAAAATGTATATAAATTTCAAAAGGGATATTGTTTATACACTGAACTTGATATCATTAATAATATTTACCATATAAAATCTGGAAAAATTGGAATATATAATATAATTAATTCAAAGCATACAGTAGGAGTTATATATAAAAGTAATCATATTTTAAGCTTTGTAAATCCTAAACAGGAATATAAACCACTATTGATGACAGCAGTAGTGCTTGAGGAGGCTGTAATAGAAATATTGCCGTATGATGATTTTATAAAAAAGTTATATACAGATATTAGTTTAAGATTAGATTATATAAAAATGAATTCTATGAAGATTATAACTACAATATTAAAAATAAAGGCTTTAAATAAAAAAAATATAAAAGAAAAGATTATTGTTTTGATATATTCTATATTAAAGATAGAAACATTATTTAATGACAATAAAAAAATAAAATTATTATATTCTTATGAAGATATAAAAAATATGCTGAACTTATCAATATCTCATACAGAAATATATTTACTTCTTAGCAACATAAATCATATTGAAGCTGATTTATTTAATAATATTATAATTACTGATGCCGAGAGCTATCTTAATGAATATTCCAATTATATATAACAGCTTTTCTCAAGTTATTTTTATATTTTATAAAGGGCAACATAATTAAATTAACATAATAATACTTTACAATTTTTCTTCTTTTTAGTATAATGTTTTTTAAAGGATTATATTATGTTTACTTATTTTGTTATAAAACGTATATTAAAAGGCATAATCATGTTTATAATACTTATGTTTATGTCATCTGCTATATTCAATACTGTAAGCGAAAAAACTCTAAAATCTCAGATAGAAGAAAATATAAATGCAGAAGTTAGAGGGCTTAGTAATATGCGTACTGAAGATATAGAGAATTTTATCAAAGAGAGAAGGGCATATTACTACGATATATACTGGCTTAATAGGAGTATAGGAGAGAGAATATTTATACGTGCTGTTAATACAATAACTTTTCAGTTTGGAAAATCGGCTATTATGATGGATTCAAACGGAAATAGAGAAGTTATAAAAATAATAGGGGAAGCACTTCCTCGTTCTATAATACTTTTTACAACAGCTTCAGTTATACAAATGATAATAGGGCTTATAATAGGACTTATAAAGGCAAGAAAAGCAGGAGGATTATTCGATAGGACTACAAGCATTATTACTATGATAGTATACGGCATGCCTACTTGGTGGCTTTCTATGATACTTATAATGGTATTCGTTTATAAGTTCAATTTATTTCCTTCTGGAGGGGTACATTCAATACCTGTACCTACTGGTATAATGTATTATTTAGATATGTTATGGCATATGTCTCTGCCTTTGATTACATTAACATTAATAGGTTTTTGGGGACTTTCATTTGTAGTAAGAAACATAGTATTATCTACTTTGCAGGAAGATTATATAATGGCTGCACGTGCCAGAGGGATATCAGAAAAATCAGTTTTACTTGGACATACTTTGAGAAGTTCAGCTCCTCCTATAGTTACTATAACATTATTAGGGCTTCTTGGTTCTATTGCAGGATCTATTATATTTGAGGGTATATTTTCTTGGCCTGGTCTTGGAAATCTTTATTGGATATCAGTTCAGCAAAATGATATACCTGTGTTAATGGGGAATTTAGCTATCACTACAGCACTTTATCAATTCGGACTTGTAGTTCTTGATATATCTTACGGATTTTTAGATCCTAGAATAAAAGTAGGAGGCAGGTTATAATGAAAAATAATATAATGAAAAAACTTGCTCCGCTAATAGAATTTTTTGAAGAGTTCAAAAAAGATAAAACAGGAGTTGTAGGTTTATGTATATTAGTTTTGGCAATATTAGTATCATTATTTGAGCCTTTGCTTTTAACCTATAAAGAAGCTCCTAAACGCTGGAGAGATATAACATATTGGCAGGATAATCCAGCTTCAGCAGCTCCGCAGTGGCTTAATTTTTTTCAGAGAGAGAAATCAGCTATTACTGCAGATATAAATCCTATAAGTGTTGAGACTAATTATATAGACAATCAATTAACTTACAAAGCAGTATTTGAATATGATTATAAATTTGACAAATCTCCAGTTGATTTAATATTTCATGCAAATGTAAATGGTTCAGCTGCATCGGTATGGACTGTTACAAGACCAGATGGGGCTATGATTACATTATCAGATAGTTTACATAATATAAACGGTGATTTGAGAATATCAGCCTTTAATGATTCAAAAAATAGAATATTTAGGTTTTACAGAGATTCTGTACCTAGAATGCTTGCAAGACAGATTGATATTCTTACTACCAATCCTATGAAAATACTTTTTAATACTAAAAAAGATGATATGGCTAAAGATTTTAAAGCATTAAAAGGTATTTACAAATTTGAAGTTTTGTTAAAGTTTTCGGACAATAATAATACGAGTTTTGAAAATCCTTATATGGTATTAGTAGGTTCTATGTCTGGTATAATGGGTACTGATAATATGAAGCGTGATATATTTTCTGGGCTTGTATCAGGTCTTAAATGGGCATTATTTATAGGAATAGCTACTAGTTTTATATCGGTTATAATTGGTGTAATGTACGGGATAGTGTCTGCGTATTTTGGAGGAATAGTTGATAATATTATGCAGTTTATTTATCAGATATTTATAGGTATTCCAGTTCTTCCAGTGATGATAGTTATGAGTGCGATATTTAAGCCAAGTATATGTACTATGATAATGATGATGATATTTTTCTCTTGGACTGGTTCTGTTATGACGGTTCGTTCTATGGCTATGCAGCTTAAAGAAGAAACCTATATTGAGGCGGCACGTACAATAGGGGCTGGGCATTTTAGAATAATATTTAATCATTTAGCTCCATTACTTCTTCCTTTTTCATTTGCTTCTATGGCTTTAGCTGTGCCTTCTGCTATAGTTTATGAATCTTCTTTATCATTGCTTGGACTTGGAGACGCTTCCATAGTTACTTGGGGACAGATTCTGCATGATGCTATGAAAGGTTCTGCTGTATTATCAGGGCTTTGGTGGTGGATAATACCTCCGGGCATATTAATTGCTATTTTAGGTATGTCATTTGCATTTTTGGGTTTTGCTTTGGATAAAATACTTCACCCTAAATTAAGGAGCAGATAATAAATGTTTAAAAAAATAATAATATTTAATACACTTATATTTATTTTAATATCATGTTCAAATAAATCCAATGATACTTTGGATATTGTGCCAGTGGATTCTACTAAATCTTTTTCTGTATTAGGTTATTGTACACCAGCACCGGAGAATGCTTTTAATGTTAGGTATTCTATTGTTAATAAAACTATTGCAGAGTCAAATTTTGATTATAATAATATTAACTTCTATTACAGAGCTTCAAAAAATTTAGACGAGCTCTTAGCATTGTATGATAATCTAAAAGAATATAAAACTTATACTGATAATGAAACAGGAATAGAAGTAATAATGGAGACTTATGATAAAGAATACATTGCTCATTGGAATGTTAAAGGAATATATTACTCTTTATCAGGGGGAGATGAGAACGAGCTTTATAATTTAGCTTTGATACTTATAAAAAATAAGGCTTTAAATTAACTTATTATTCCAATTCCAAATCTATTACTATATCAATTTCTGTAATAGAGCAGTTTAATTTTTTAGCAATATCTTCTTTGCTCATGCCTTCTTTATATAGTTTGATAATATTGGCATTTTTATCATCTGATGATACTGCTGTATTATCCTCTTCTTTTGATATTTTTTTATCAGTATCATTATGTTTATCATATATAGACATATTAGACTTTATAGTTCTGTCTAATTTGCTTCTCAATCTCTCTATAGCCTCTTTTCTAGCTTCATCATCTATAGCTTTTGCGGCAGTATCTATATTATTTTTTTTGACAGTTTTTTTAACTTCTTCTTTTTTTACTTCTTTATTTTCTTTAACTTCTTTTTTACTTTCTTTCTCTTCAGGCTTTATATTTAATTGTACATTTTCATCTTCTACTCTTATATCCAATTTTTTCTTTTGGATTTCTGTATTAATAGTTATATTATTATTAACTTCTTCTTTATTTTCTTTAACTTCTTTTATATTATTCTCTTCAGTACGTATTTCTTTATTATTAGAAGTTAATTCATCTGTGAGTTTATTTGCTCTTGTTATAGCATCTTCCAATATTGAAATTCTTGACAATGCTATATTATTAAACTCTTTTACCAAAGCCTCTATTTCTTCTCTAGCCTTAGACATAGTTTCTTTTTCTAGTCTTTCTCTAGCTTTAGAAACTATATATATATAAAAGAGCGGCAGGACAACCGCTAATATTGTTACATTGATTATTACACTGATTAAAATTTGCATAACTTGAAAACTGTACTAGCCTAAAAGATCTATTTTTGATCCCTTAGTTTTCTCTGTGGCAGAAACCTCTTCTATTTCTATAATATTATTATCATTTTCATTATTATCAATAATTCTTTTCTTATTTTTTTTTCTATAGGACATATAACCTTGATCTTTTTGTTTTTGTTCATCATCTTTTTTTTCTTTAACTTTTGTTTCATCAGAAATATTTTCAGATTTCACAACAGTAGAATCTTTTATATAAGAATCTCTATGTATATCTCTATCTTCGGATTGCATAGCAATGGTTTTGGCGGCCATTCTCGTATGCTCCATACGTCCTATATGCGACTGCTGCATATATAATTGCTGTAAATCCAAAGGTGCTATAGGCATTTTTTAATCTCCATATAATATGCCTTAAATTTTATATCCTATATTAATTAATATATATATTTTTTATTATTATTGCAAGCAAAAAAATAAAAATAATGTATAAAAATAAAATATTATATTTGTTTCAAGACTAATTTTATTTATAATTTTTGTAACTAACACACATAGTGCTTTTTTAGTTCTTTTTGTATATTTTATTTATAAGAGAATAAGTTATATGACAATTACAAACATTATATTTATAATTTTAAATAATTTTTATCGATAATCTTTGAAATAAGTCTATTATTACTTTTTATATATAGAGTATGCATACCCCATGACAGCAGATGCGGCAGATACATTTAATGAATCAAAATCATTAAAGGCATTTATTATAATACTTCCGTCAGAGTTTTTCTTTAATATATCTCTCACTCCGCTATGTTCATTGCCGAGTATAATTGCAGTAGGAGTATTAAACTTGAAATCTTCTAAAGATGTATCTCCTTTTTCGCTTGCATAATATATCCAAAAACCTTTATCTTTCATAAGTTCTATAGTTCTGTTAAGATTGGTTTCTATAGAGATTGGAAGATGATAAGCAGCACCTGCAGATATTTCATAAACTTTTTCATTGATAGGAGCTGAGTTATCTTTTGGTATTATTATTCCAGATACATCAAAGAAGTATGCATTTCTGATAATAGCACCCAAATTATGAACATCAGTTATAGAATCTAGTATAAATATTAAAGGATTATCCTTTTTTTCAAGTGCTTTTTGTAAAAAGTTTTCAATACCTATTTCAGCATTTTCTTTTATATCAGCTGCTATGGAATATACTTTTCCTACTATTTTTTCCATCTCATTTTTATCAACATTTTTTATTAATACTTTCTTTTTTTCAGCTAATTTTATAATATCTTTTTCTCTTTTTGATATTGGAAATTTTATATATAAAACTTCTACTAGATTTTTTGATATAGCTTCTGTTATCGCATTTTTACTTGTTATAAACATACTTTATTTTCCTCTGCTAAAGAAAGATCTTATCATAAAAAATCCGCCCATAAGTGCCAGTACTATATTTGGAAACCACATAGCTAAAAAAGGCGGTACCTTTTTACCTCCTGCTAATAATTCAGCTGCTGTTATAAGAAGATAATATATAACTACAACTATTACAGATATTCCAAAACCAAAACCTTTACCGCTTCTTTTACCTACAATTCCTAAAGGAGCACCTATTAATACCATAAATAAACAAGCTGCAGGTATAGATATGAACTTGTAAAATTCAACATAATAAAAATAAGGCACTGATTCATCAATAGCTTTCTCACGTATTGATACCAACTCGGCAGAATTAGTTTTAATATACTCATTAGAAAAAGATGTTATATCTATTCCAGTATTTTGTACATTACTGTATGAATTATTTATCATACCTGCTATTTGTTCATCTACAGATTTATTTGCATTAATTTTAGCTTCATTAATTTTTTTTAATATTTCCCAAGAAGGCATTTCTCTTAATCCTCTTTCATGAGAAGTAAGAGTGCTTACATTTCTAATTATATTAATATCCATAGAATCAAAAACTGTATAGTCATTGGTTACAAATCCGTAATTAGGCATTTCCTGCACCACTCCGTCATAGAGTGTTAATGTTACAACCTGAGAATTAGCTTCATTATTTTTCCATAAGCCATATTTTGCTGTAATAACTCTTTTTGTTTCAGATTTATCATATATTACAACATTTGATATACTTCTGTCATCAGCATATTTTGCTCCTATTGAGAATCCCATATCCGAAATTTCTGTAAACTCTAATTTTCCTACAGCAATAGAAGGTCTTATATTTACCATATATGAAATTAATGCTCTGTATCTGTAATTGGATTCGGACATAATAACATTATTAAAAAATAATGAAAACAGAAAAGTAAAAAAACCTAATATTATTATAGGCATATATATTCTCATATGAGGAAATCCCAAAGCCCTCATAACTATTATTTCATTATCTGAAGAAAGTCTTCCGTATCCTATTATACTTGCCATAAGTATTGACATAGGTATAGTTATAGCTATGTTAAATGGAAGCATATAAACAAAAGTTTCTAATGACATTAGAAGCGGAGCTCCGTTATTCATAATAAGCCTTATTAATTCTGGTAAAAGCTGTATTACAAATACAAATGTAAAAAATAATATACCCGCTAGAAACGGACCTATAGTTTCAAGAATAACATATTTAGTAATTTTTTTCATGTTATATAATGTTTATAAAACTTCCAAATATTAATATTGCTAAAGCCATATATGCTAAATAATCATATATTAAAGGGGCAAACAAAACTAAAACAGCTCTGAATGAACTTTTTATATTAAATGAATACTTAATATTATTATACATAAGTACTATATAATATAACTGCAGTATTAACAGTGTTCCTGCCTGTATCCAATATATAGAACTAAAATTTCCAAATATCAAAGTTATAGGAAGTATAAAAATAAATATTCCATATATACCAAAACAGTTATTAATAAAAGTAGTTATATTCTTTTTGTCATTATTTTTAAAAAATACTGATACTGTAAGATTAATGATGGCTATTTTTACTATATTTGATACTGCAATATAAACAGCTATTGCAAAAGCAAGCAGAAATAATTTTACTATATTACATCTTGAATTTGATGTATATAGTGCTGATACAGCAATACTTAATATAGAAAGTAAATATATCAAAAACGAAGATTCAAAATTAATATTATGCCTCATAGCATATTTGGGATGCATCATGTATAAATATATTGCTTTTGATATTCTCATCAGTTTTCTCCGATATAGTTTGGAATATAAATATACATAGGCACTCCTATATATTTTGTGTTAATAATCTCTTCATATGGTATAGGAAGTGAAGATTTAGGCTTTATATTTTCAGATATTCCAGAAAATAGCATATTAAGTAAATTATCTTTCGGCTTAGGCTTTTTAATAATGTAAGGCTCTTCATCTTTTATGCCGCCCAATTTTGCAGCATCTTTTATAGCGTCCTGCAATGTACCTATAGCATCTATAAGTCCTACGTCCAATGCTTTTTTACCGCTGAACACTCTTCCGTCAAATAGTTCCTCTCTGTTTCCTTTTATTTTATCGCCTCTTGCCTGTTCTACTACATTTGTAAACTGAGCAACAAATTCATAAGTCATATCCTGCCAGTATGCAAGCTCATCTTCTCTAGGTTCTCTGAAAGGGGAGAGCGAATCCTTATTTCTTCCGCTTTTTATTGTATACATTTTTACACCGTATTTATCCATTAAGTCAGAAACATTAAGAAATTGTGATATGACTCCTATACTTCCAGTAAGAGTGGATTCATTAGCATATATTTTATCGGCTATCATAGACATATAGTATCCGCCGCTTGCTGCCATACTTCTAAATGAGGCTACTATTGGTTTGGGATATTTTGCTTTTAAATCATGTAAATATTTTAAAGCTTCTTCACATGAAGTTAAAGCTCCTCCGGGACTGTCTACCTGAAGAACTATTGCTTTTACTTGGGGATTTTTTAGATAGTATTCAAAATCGTCCATAAGTTCTTCGGTTACAGAAGGATATTCCAAACCTATACTGGTTTTTCTCTTTGCATGTGTTATAACTCCAGTCAAATCTATAATAGCAATACCATCTTGCGTATTTGCTGATATTGTATTAATTTTTTTTGTTATTTGTATAGAAGGAGTTTTACTTTCATTGTTAAAAAATAAACTGTATATTCCAATTATAATTGATGCCAAAACCAAAGCTGTAAATATTAACTCTCTTTTACCGCCTTTTTCTTTTTGGATTTTGTTCTTTTTATTTGGGCTGTTTTCTTCTTGGCTGTTATTTTCTTTATTCTCTTTTTCTTCTTCGTATGACATTTTATCTCCTCTTCATTTTCTGTTATTATTTTTTCATTATTGAAATTATCTATATTATCAATATTAATATCATTTTCTGATGTTTCTGTATTTTCTATATAAACATGATCCATATATAAACATACAAATATTACAGGCTCACGACCTATTATCTGCATGAATTTTTTACGCAATGCTTCTCTTACTTCGTATTTTATTGTTGAAGGAGTTCTTTTATTTCTATCGAGCAGTTTTTTTACGGCTGCCATTGCTGAGTTAATTCCTTCTTCTCTGAGCTGTTCTGTTTTATGTATTAAACCTTCTTTTTCTCCTCCGTTATAAGTAAAGCCTTTGCTTTCCAAATCTACTTTTATATCATATTGTCCTGTTTTATTTTTTTTGGCTATTACATTGGCAACAACGACACCATTAAGTGATAATTGTTCTCTGTCATGAAATATACTCTCTTCTAAATCGCCTACGCCTTTACCGTCAACATATATATTTCTAATTTCTATAGGTTCAGCCAATTTTGCTTCTAAAGTTTCATCTATTTCAAGTACATCTCCATTGTAGAGTAAAAATCCTTTAGTATCTAATCCATTTAAATTTTCAACTAATTTTATATGAGTTATTAAATGTCTCTTCTCTCCATGAATAGGTATAAAATATTTTGGCTTTACCAATCTGTACATTAATTTTAAATCTTCGCTTGAAGCATGCCCAGATACATGAAGCAGTTTTTTATCTTCGCCTACCATTTTTGCACCTAGATCAAATAGGTTATTTATCATTCTAGTAACAGCCATTTCGTTTCCCGGTATAACGCTTGATGAAAATATTACCATATCTCCGTCTTCTACCTTTATATGCTTATGAGCCTCTGCTGCTATTAAAGAAAGAGATGAATAAGGTTCTCCCTGCGTTCCAGTAGTTATACATACTATTTTCTCTCTTGGATATCTGTTTATTTTATCTATCGGTATTACTATATCATAAAGATTTAAATATCCCATATCCTGAGCTATTTTAGTAAATTTAATCAAACTTCTTCCAGAAAATGCCACGTATTTATTGTTCACTTTTGCAGCAGTTACTAAATCCTGTATTCTCTCTATACTGCTTGCAAATACTGCAACAATAATCATACCGTCTTCATAAGCAAAAAGAGGCGTCATATTATTTTGAACAACGCTTTCGCTCATAGAAAAACCTTCTTTTTGGCAGTTAGTGGAGTCGGCAAGCATTAAAAGCACTCCGTTTTCTCCGTATTCAGCAAACTTATACAAATCTATAAATTTATCAGTTGTAGGATTTAAATCTATTTTGAAATCACCTGTATGTATTATTATTCCAAGAGGCGTAGTTATAGCAATTCCCACTCCGTCTGGTATACTGTGATTAACTCTTATAAACTCTATATCAAAATTCATACCCAGCTGTATTTTATTTCTAGGCTCTACTTCATATAATTTTGTATCTTTATATTCATTTTTATAATCATTAAGTTTAGCCATTAAAAAGGCTATAGTCAGTCTTGAACCGTATATAGGAATATCTGGGAAGTTTCTTAAAAAATGAGGTATTGCTCCTATATGATCCTCATGCCCATGTGTAAGTATAAGCCCTATAACATTTTTATTTTCCAAATATGATGTATCTGGTATAACATAATCTATTCCAAGCATATGATATCTAGGAAACATAAAGCCGCAATCAATTACTAAAACTTCATTTCCGTATTCTATGACTGTCATATTCATACCAATTTCCTGCACGCCGCCAAGAGGTATGATTCTTATTTTATCATTACTATTCATTTACATTAACTACTTTATTATTTAAATTTTCAATATATCAGACCCATTACTATTTTTCTTTATTTTAACTATAAAAAAATATTAAGTCAAGCTATAAAATAATGTACTTTTTTAGTGTAATAATATTTTTATACAGTAATTATAATATGATTTGTCTAATAAAAAATAATGCATAGCAAGTTTTTTAACCTGCTATGCATACTTATAAAAAAATAATAGAGATTTAGTTTTGCTGATTATCATTCATAATCATGCCGTTTTTTATTATGTATATGTTTTTTCCGTCAGAAACTATTGACATAGCATTTTCATTAGTATCATCTAAAGGCGATACATAATCATATCCGCCGAATTCTCTTCTTAATGAAGCATTTTTATTTAGTATAAAATAATAATATTTACCTAATCTTTCTCCAGTAAAAGCAAATGAATCACCTAAAAACTTAAATGAAGTTATATTATTGTATGAAGGGCTTTCAAAATCATTTCCTATAATATACTCTCTTTCATTTTTACTTGCATTATAAACTAGATTATTATTTGTAGAAAAGTATATATCATTTATAGCATCATAGTTATTAGGAAGTCTTCTGCCGTTTAGAATTATAAAAGATACTCCGTTAGTTTGAGCTCCGTAAGCTAAAAGAGAACTGTCATCAGAGTATTTATAATCATGTATGATATCGTAATTAGTAGTCATATTTCCGCCTACATATAACTGCATAGTATTGTTTGTATTAACATTTATAAATACTAAAGTTTTTCCGTTAGGTGAGAATGACATATTAGTTACCAAATTAAATTCTCCGTAATTTCTTCCATTAGCAATAACACTTGTCATAATAAATTCATTTGTAATTATTGTATTTGAAGTGTCTGCTGCAGGAGGCAAAGACGGAATTTCATTGTATCTTATATTAGTAATAACATTTGTTACAGTCATTAATGCTATAGTGTTTGACTGACCTTTAACAGTTATTCCTTCTTCATTTGTATATACGCTTATATTTGAAAGATTATAATTTGTAATAGTTGAAGTATTAGTTACAATATCATTTGTAATTTCAATATTATTTGTTAATGAATTAGTATTAGTTTGACTATTAGTATCAATCTGAGGCATCATTTTTACAGCATATGCTATACTGTTATTATTAAATGAAGCAAGATCATCAACTAATCTAAAGTTTTCGCTATCGGAAGTTCCAGTAAATATTACAGCATTTCCTTCATTTTCAATAACATATACTATATTAGTTCCGTCATTTGAAAATTTTAATCTGTCTGCTTTAGATGATATTTGTTTTTCTTCGCCGTTAATATTTATATAATATAGTCCGTCTCTTGAATATGAGAAAGCATAGGAATTATCATTTATTACACTGTCAAATAATTCTGAATATTGTACTTTTGCCTCTCCGTTTATAACAGCTATTCCGTAATTCATTAATCTTGCGAATATTATTGAGTTGTTTCCAGAAAAAATAGTTCTTTCTATAGAATCAAATTCCTGTTCAGTATTGCCGTATATTAATACCCACATATCTTTTCCAAGCGAAGTTTTAAGCATTGTAGCAGTTAATGTTCCGTTTGGAAGTATTTTAATAATTCCAGCATCTTTATATCCAGTGAGTCTGCTGTTTTTGTATATTATATCAAAGGTTTTACCTTCATTTGCCGAGTTTTTTTCTATAATTAGGGCATAATTACTTTCTGATGAAATATATGAATTGTTAAGTCTTTCATTATTTTGTAAGGTGTATATTTGAGTGAAAGCTCTTGTATATAACAAAAGAAATAGTATGGATACAATATATAATCTTTTCATAATAATTCCCAATATTAATATGTTTGTATATTTTTTTATATAATCGGAACATTTACAGTCTAAAATTAATAATTATGTAAAATTATTAACTTAAAAAAAATTAAAATTTGACGAGTATTGTGGAAGTATATTTTTATTTGGAGGCTGTATGAAATATAATTATTTAATACTAATTGTTTTTTCTTTTTTAGCATTATCATGTAAGACTGTAGAAAAAAATAATACTCAAACTTCAAATATTGTAAATTTTAATGAAGGCTGGGTAAATGAAAGTAAGTTTATAGCTACATCTATAGGATACCCTAACGGTTATGCTTCAACAGAAGAAGAGATAAAAACAAGTGCTTTTAATGCTGCTTTAGCTTTATCAAAAGTAAAAATTGAGAATGCCTTTGCTAAAGAGCTTCCAAACAGAGAATCTGAAAATACAGAATTAAAAAATATTGTAGAAAAGTATATAAAAGTGGAATATTCAAGTTTTATAGATGATAGGTACTATCAGCTTAAAACAACTGTGGAATATGACAATCTTCTTTCATTGTTAAGGGCTGGAAATATCAAAAAAATGCTTAATTAATTTACATTTTTTTTACGTTTTTAATAATAATTAGTTTTTATTAGTAACTATATTAAAAAGGGGAAAATCGTATGAGCTTAAAAAAATTATGGTTCTAGCTACTTCTATTGTTTTTGCAACTAGCATGTTCCTATTTGCTCAAGGTAAAGTTGATTTGTCTAAAGTACCAGATGGAACATATTTAGGAAACTACAAAGCTACTTACAAAACAAGACAAGGCGATTATCAAGCTAAAGTTACTGTTGCAGGCGGTAAATTAACAAAAGTTGTACTAACAAAATGTGCACATAGCAGCGGACCTGCTAGAGGAAAAGCAGCTTATGACAAAATGATTCAGGCTAATGACATTTATGTTGATGGCGTTAGCGGAGCTACTTGGGCTGCATTAGTAGAAGATGCATTAACAAAATTAACTCCTGCTAAATAATTTTTATATTTAAGAATCTTAATGAGCGTATCTAATATTTAGGTACGCTTTTTTATTATTTTTTATTTTATTTATTATTGAATTTTTTACACTGTTTTTATATTTAAGTTATTTTATTTTGTATATTTTTTATAAAGTATTAATAAATTTAAAAATCGGACTTTAATGTTATGAAAAATAAAATAATTATATTATTAATTTTTTTAGCTGTTTTATTAGTGATTGTTTTTATATTGTCATACGGTAAAATAAAATCAAGAGCAAAAGAGATAAGCAGAGAATACATTGAAAAATATAAGCCTGATATAACTTTTAAAAGTGCCTCTATAGATGAAATTACTTTATCATATATCACATTAAATACATTAATCGAGGTAAAAAATAATCTGCCTTTCGAACTTCCTATAGAAAAAGCCGAAGTTAAACTTATAAACAATTCTGATAAAGTATTTGCTTCTGCTAATTCATTAGATACTTCAGAAAATTTAAAAATACCTGCTAATTCTTCTATATCATTTAATATGAAATTCAAAGCACAGTATTCTGACTTATTTGAAACTGTTATAGATGCTATAAAGTCTAAAAGTTTTAAATGCAATGCCAATATTATTATAACTTTTACTGTATATGGTAAGTATTTTGAGTTTTCTTATGATGAAGAACTAGTATTTATACAATAGGTTTTTATTATTAATATAATAGCTAACTAATATAAAACCTAGTATTTTTTGCAGCTTTTTTGGGCACAAAAAAGTTTATAATTCTATATAAAGTGCATCCGTTGACAAAATAAAATTGTTCCAGTGTATGTTAAATTTAGCAGTTTTAATAATAGACTTGTTTCAAAACTAGTTGACAAGATTATATGTAAAATTTTGATAATTTATAAATAATTAAAATAATGTTTTACATGTTGTATAAACTATTATTTTAGTATATAAACATGCAGTCCTTTTGCTTCTTTGGGTCACCAAAAGAAGTGGGGTTTGGGGCAAAGCCCCAACTATAATTAAAAAAATATTAAATTTAAAAACTATAAATATTAAGAAATTTAGTTTTGAAACAAGTCTATTAATGACAAATAAAAAAATAGTTAATATTTTATTTTTTTATGATTATTGTGTTTTTATATATTATAAATCGGGGAGTATTTATATGAATTATGAAAAATCTAAAGAAGTAGTTGAACTTCTTATAAAAAGAGGCTTAAAAATAACATCAGCAGAATCATGTACGGGAGGATTATTTGCTGCTAGTATAACATCGGTATCGGGTTCATCAGAATGTTTTGAAGGCTCTTTTGTAACTTATTCTAATGAAATAAAACATAAAATGATAAATGTAAAAGAGGAAACATTGGAGAAATATGGGGCTGTGAGTGAGGAATGCGTACTTGAAATGGCAGAAAATAGCCGTAAAATAATGGAAAGCGATATATCAATAGCAATAAGCGGTATAGCAGGACCTTCTGGCGGAAGTGAAGATAAACCAGTAGGTTTGGTATGGATATGTTTGTCAGCTGAAGGTTATATTAAGGCTTATAAAAATATATTTTCTGGAAACAGAGATGAAGTGAGAGAGCAGAGCGTATTATTTTCTTTGAATTTAGTTGAAAATTTCATAAAAAAATGTTAGTCTATATTAACATTAATGTATGCGAATTAAATTTAATAAAAAAATCTAAAAAGTCCATTATAAATTCAAAAAATATTATGTTTACTTGTTGACAAAAATAATTATGTAAACTAATATTCATAAAACGATAAAATAATTATGTAAACTCATTTATATAAACATAATTTTTTTATAAAGTAAACATAACTATAACCGATAATTTCTAAAGATAACTTTTATTAGGTGGTTTCTAATGCAGGACTTTATAAATAAATTGACAAGTCAGATAAAAAATATTTTTGCTAAAACAACAACACTTCAAAAAGCAGTGTTAATAGGTGTTTTAGTAGTAGGTCTTGGGGCTATCATTGCAACAATAATGCTTACATCAAGAAAGACAGGAACATTATTGTTTCAGCAGGCATTGACTCAGGAAGATGCTAGAAATGTTATAGCGGTTTTAGATGCAAATAACATAAGATACCAGTACAGAAACGGCTTTATCACACTTAATAATCAGAATGATAAAGCAAGAGCAGAGTTAGAATTGGTAAAAGAGGGAAGAATGCCTACAGGAGTAGACGGCTGGGAATTATTTGATGCCCCTCGTATTGGTATAACAGATGTTGAGCTTGATATAAACAAAAGAAGATCTTTAACTAAAGCCATCACTCAGCTCTTAACAAAATTAGATTTTGTACAGGAAGCTACAGTTGATTTGGCGTTTCCTAAGAAAGAATATTTAACTGATATAGATTCTCCAGTTACAGCTTCAGTAGTTATCAAAGCACAGCCTTTTAAAGAGGACGTTTTAAGAGACCCTAAAACAGTAAGAGGCTTGCAGCAGTTAATAGCAATGGGCGTTGATAAATTAAAACCAGAGTTTGTTACAATTACAGATAGTACAGGCTATGTATTAACAGATTTTACAGATGAAGCTGCAAATTTAAAATTAAAAGTAGCTCAGGAAGAGTTAAAAATAGTTGACAGAGAAAGAAAAAATATAGAAAATAAAATAAGACAAACATTAGGAAGAATATATACTAACAGAGTAGAAACAACAATCGCATTAGAACTTATATGGGACGATGTTAGTATAACAAACAATTTGGTTCTTCCAATAATATTAAAAGAAGATGATCCTACAACACCTTATGATGACAGTCAGTTTACTAATAAGGTTCAGGTTTCAAGCCGTACAGTAACAGAAGACTGGAAAGGTCAGCAGTTTATACCTCAGGGTGCTGCAGGTGCTGAAGAAAATGTACCTCCGGGATATAAAGATAAAAGCGACAGATGGCAGACATATACAAAAACAGATGCACAGGACAATTATGAATTAAGCAAAAGATATGAAGCTATTAAGAAAGGAAGTTATCAAATAGGTAAAATATCTGCAGCAGTTGCTTTAGACGGCAGATGGACAAAAGTTTATGATGTTAATGGAGATCCAGTAATTACTAACGGCAACAGTTATGTAAGAGAATATCACCCAGTAACAACAGAAGAGATAAGAAATGTTACATCATTAGTACAAGCGGCTATAGGTTATGATTTGAAAAGAGGAGACCAAGTAAGTGTAACACATATTCAGTTTGACCATTGGGACAGATTCAATGCTGAAGATGCTAAACTTATGCGTGATAGATTTATAAAGAAAACATTAATAATAACAATGATTTCTTTACTAATATTGTTTGTATTAGCATTAGTAATAAGAGCTATACAGAAAGAACTTGCTAGAAGACGCAGACTTAGAGAAGAAGAGCTTGAACGCAAACAAATGGAAATGCGCAGACAGGCTATGATGAATGCTAATGAAGAGCCTATAAGCGAAATGAGTTTGGAAGATGCTGCACGTAAAAAACTTATGGACGAAGTTATACGTGTAAGCCATGAAAGACCAGATGACGTTGCTCAGTTGTTGCGTACTTGGATGGCAGATGATAAAAGTTAATTTGTAAATTAAAAAAATTGAGTTATAAATAAAATTAGGAGAAAAAATTATGGCTGCAGAAAAAGAAAAAGATAAAAAACAACGTGTTTTGAGCGGTCGTCAAAAGGTTGCTATATTCTTAGTATCTCTAGGAATGGAAACTTCAAGCGAAATATTCAAACATTTAAGGGAAGAAGAGATAGAACAAATAACATTTGATATCGCGAGACTTGAAAATATAGAAGCTGCTGATAAGGATGCAGTATTTAGAGAATTCCAAGAGATGATGATAGCTCAGGACTTTATAACTCAAGGCGGTATAGATTATGCAAGAGACTTGCTTGAAAGATCTGTAGGAAGTCAAAAGGCAAGCGATATCATAAACAGACTTACTTCCTCATTACAAGTTAGACCTTTTGATTTTATACGCCGTACAGACCCTGCACACTTGCTTAACTTCATACAAGGTGAGCACCCTCAGACTATAGCACTTATTTTGGCATATTTGGAAGCCCAAAAAGCTGCTAGTATATTAGGTGCTTTGCCTACAGAAATACAGCCTGATGTAGCTAAGCGTATTGCCATAATGGACAGAACTTCTCCTGAGGTTTTAAGAGAGGTTGAAAGGGTACTTGAAAGAAAACTTTCTACTCTTGCTAGTGAAGACTTTACTTCTGCCGGCGGTATAGATTCTATAGTAGAAATCATTAACAGTGTTGACAGATCTACTGAGAAAAGTATTATTGAGAGCTTGGAAGAAGATGATCCTGAACTTGCAGAAGAGATCAAGAAACGTATGTTTGTATTTGAAGATATCGTTTTACTTGATGACAGAGCTATACAGAAAGTACTTCGTGAAGTTGATTCAAGCGATTTGGCTAAAGCACTTAAAAGTGTTGATACAGATGCTCAGGATAAAGTTTACAGAAACATGTCCAAACGTGCTGCTGCATTGCTTAAAGAGGATATGGACTTTATGGGACCTGTTCGTCTTAAAGACGTTGAAGAAGCACAGCAGAAAATTGTTAATATCATACGTAAACTTGAAGAACAAGGCGATATTGTTGTTGCCCGTGCTGGTGAAGATGAAATGGTTGTATGATGTAAAAATATATGCTTGATTATTAATATTATGGAGTTTTAATTATGCCAGAAAAGGTTTTTAAATCTAAAAGTATTGTAGAGCTTACTCAAAAAGTTAATATTGCTGTACCTCATCATAAATCACAGGAAGAACTTGATTATGAAGAGTCACAGGAAGAATATAAAGGTCCTTCTATTGAAGAGATTGAGGCTGAAATTGCAGGGCTTAGAGCACAGTGGGAAGAAGATTTAAGAGATATGAGAAGAAAGGCTGTTGATGAAGCAGATAGAATTATAGAAGATGCTAAAACTCAGGCCTTTGAAATATTTAAATCAAAACAAAATGAGGCACATGTTATTTCCGAACAGGCTAAAGTGGATGCTTCAAGGATAATACAAGATGCTAATGCTGAAAAAGAAAAAATACAAAGCGAATCCGAATCTATTAAAGATGCTGCATACAAAGAAGGTTATGCTAAAGGATATGATGAAGGATTTGAGAAATCTTTTTCCGACAGCAATAATGATTTGATTAAATTAACAGAAAAAATGAAAAAAATATTAGCTGAGACTATTAATAAAAGAAATGAAATAATAGATGCAGCAGAAGCTCAGGTTATTGAAGTAGCTGTACTTATAGCTAAGCGTGTAGTAAAAATGCTTACAGAAAGAGACAAAGGTATAGTTATTAGAAATATTCAGGAAGCTTTAAGAAGAATTAAAGGAAGAACAAAAATCACTATTAGAGTTAATATTGATGATTTGGAAGTTTCTGCCAGACATAAAGATGAGTTCTATCAAATGCTTGATAAGATAGAAGGCGTAACAGTACTTGAAGACCCTAACGTTGATGTGGGCGGCTGTATGATAGAAACTGACTTCGGCGATATTGATGCTAGAATAAATACTCAGCTTAATGAGATAGAAACTGCTATTAAAGAAGTTGAACCTATAAAAGGTTTTTAATATTAAGATATTGTTAATTAAAAAATTTTTGTTATTAATTTGTAATAGGGCTTGCTGATGATAAAAGATGAAAATGTAGATTTTATTAAAGAGGTAAGAAAAACATTTGACAAGTACAGAAAAGTAGTTGATGATGTTGCTTTATTAAAATCTTACGGAAAGGTTAAAGAAGTTATAGGTTCTTTAGTAATAAGCGAGGGACCATTTTGCAAACTTGGGGATATGTGCCGTATATATATGAATGATGACACTTATCTTGATGCTGAAGCTATAGGTTTTAGAAATCAAGATGTTCTTTTAGCTACTTTCGGACCTGTTAATGGAATAACTTTCGGTAATATGGTTTATTCTTTTGAAAGACCTTTATCAGTTATGTGCTGCGATGAGATATTAGGTACAGTGCTTGATGCCAGAGGAAAACCTCTTGCAGGAGGCGGGCATAATTTTTATGAAACTCCGGTTCCAGTATCTCACAATGCTGTAAACCCTATGAACAGACCTAGAATAAAAAAGCATATACAAACTGGTGTTAGAGCTATAGACGGACTTCTTACAGTAGGACAAGGGCAGCGTATGGCTATAATGAGCGGTACTGGAGTAGGTAAATCTACACTTTTGTCTATGATAGCTAGAAATACCAATGCTGATATTAATGTTATAGCATTAATTGGTGAAAGAAGAAGAGAGGTAAGAGATTTTATAGAAAGAGACCTTGGAGAAGAGGGATTAAAAAGAAGTATATTAGTAGTTGCTACAAGTGATGATGCTCCGCTTTTGAGAGTGCGTGCTGCTTATACTGCCACTACTATAGCTGAATATTTTAGAGATAAAGGCAAAAATGTTATGTTTATGGTTGATTCTGTAACACGTTTTGCTTTGGCTCAAAGAGAAATAGGACTTTCTAGAGGTGAGCCTCCTACAACCAGAGGTTATACTCCAAGTGTATTTTCAGAGCTTGCTAAACTTTTGGAGCGTACTGGTACTTCTAATAAAGGGACTATTACTGCTTTTTATAATGTATTAGTTGAAGGTGATGATTTGGACGAACCTATTACTGATGCTGTTAGAGGTATATTAGACGGGCACATAGTTTTATCAAGAGATTTAGCAAATAGAGGGCATTTCCCTGCTATTGATGTTAATAAAAGCATATCGAGGATTATGAATGAAGTAGTTTCCAATATGCATAAAAAGGCAGCAAGAGAATTTTTAAAGATGAGTGCTGATTATAATGAGGCTAAAGAACTTATAATGATTGGCGGTTATGCTAAAGGCAGTATGCCGGACGTTGACAGAGCTATTGATTATAAGCCTATGATGGATAGATATTTGCAGCAGGACGTATACGAAGTTTCTAGTTTTGCTGACAGTAAAGAGGCTCTTTTATCTATGTTCTATTCGCAGGAAGAGATAGAAGAGGATTTAGTAAACAGCGGAGATGTAAAAAGAGCAGAAGACAGAACAAATATTTCCGACAATGTAGAATATGCTAATAATGATGTTGTTATACTTTAGATAAATTAAAAATTGTTGGATTTATTGCAGTATGAAGAGATTTAATTTTAATTTGGAGCCTTTATATAAACTTAGAAAAAATATAGAAAAGCAAAGGCAGGCTGAAGTAGCTGAAGTTTCTGCTGAATATAATAAGGAGCGTGACGGAAAAGATAATTGTCTTTTTAAAATTAGCGAAGGTATAAGAATTGTAGACAGTATAGAAGATGATAATGAAATGGTTTCTATGAGTATTTATTTGGGAGAGTATATAACTGCTTTGAACTCTCAGATATCTATACATGAAGACAATATGGCTGAAATTAGTGTAGAGCTTAGAAGAAGGCAGGAAGTTTTGCAGGAGGCTTCAAGACAAAGAAGGGCTGTTGAATTATTAAAAGAAAAGAAATTATTAGAATATAAAAAATTGATGAATAAAGAAGAACAGGCTAAGCTGGACGAATGGAAGAAAGAATATGTATCCAGCGATGCTTATGAATATTAAGAGGTATTATTATGATAGAATCTGTACAAAGAATACAATCAAGAATAGGGGAGATTCAGGAAACTTTTAATAAACTTGGATTTGCTCCTATTAATACTCCGCTTCCTTCAAAACCATTTGCTGAACATTTAAATGAGGCTATGGCTGAAAATAAGGTTAATAGTGTAGAAGCTAATAATAATTTGGACGGTTCTGTTATTAATGATACTAATAAAAAATTAGATAACGGCAAAGTTATTAATGGAGATACTTCTTCAGATGCTTTTAAAGGAAAAATATCTTTTGGAGTTTATGAAGGAAATACAAATAATTTTGCTAAGGCTATTAATGCATATAAAAAGGCTTCAGTAGAAAGTTTCCCTACTAAGTATGATGATATAATTAAAGAGGCAGCTGAAAAATATTCTTTGCCAGAGAACTTGATTAAAGCTGTTATAAAACAGGAATCAAACTATGTACCAAATGCTGTTAGTCATAAGGGTGCTGTAGGTTTGATGCAGATAATGCCGCAAACTGGCGTAGGCTTGGGTATTACAGATGAAGAAATGCTTAAAGATCCGTATACTAATATTATGGCTGGAAGCAAGTATTTATCTCAAATGTTAAACAGATATGACGGAAGACTTGATTTGTCGCTGTCTGCTTATAATGCAGGACCTAATTTGGTTGACAGACTTAAAAGAATTCCTAACATTGAGGAAACACAAAATTATGTTAAAAATATTATAGGATATATAAAGTAAAGTTAACATAACTAAAAAATAATTAGTTTGCTTGACTTTTTTATTCTGTAATTTTATAATATTTTACAAAACCGCCCGCTTAGCTCAGCAGGTAGAGCATCACCATGGTAAGGTGAGGGTCATCGGTTCAATCCCGATAGCGGGCTTTTGTTCATTATTATAAACCAAAAAAATATCACACACTATAAAAGAGGATTTATGAGAGTAAAACTTCTAGCGGTCATAGTGTTTTTTTTGACAGTTATGCCGCTTTCATACACATTCGATAAAACTCCGTATTATGTAAACACAGAAACTTATGACTCATACAGAGAGCTGTTAAGAGGGGTGCATTATTATAATCAGGAACGTTATGATGCTGCTATAGCTAGTTTTAGAAACTCTCTTAATACTAATCCTACTGATAAGTTTATAAGGTATTGGTACAGCAAATCATTATATAAAGCTGGATACATGTCTTTGGCTATTAATGAATGGCTTAATATTGCAAGAATGGGATATGAAGATCCTATAATACTTTCTAAAATTAATAAATACGATTCTGCTAATGCCGTAGAAGAGAAAAAAGATATACTTAGTAATTTTATTTACTTGAAAGCATTTTCTACTAATGCTAATTTCTTAAAAAATATTAATCAGCCTATACAGATACAAACTATGTCTGACGGTACTTTGTATGTTCTTGATTACAGCGATTCATCTTTAAAAAGATTTGATGCTAACGGCAATATGATTAATAAAATATCTTATGGTAAAAGACTTGAAGTTGCTCAGCCAAGCTGGTGGAGAAAGGCTTTGCAGTTTATAGCAAGAGTTTATCCTTATGAAAAACTTGAAAATCCTAGAGGCTTTACTATTGATAATATTGGAAATATATATATAGCAAATACTAAAAGAGATAAAATATTTAAATATGATTCTAATGGAAATTATATTACTAATATAGGCGTATCTGGTATAGGTGACGGTCAATTATTAGGACCTTCATCTGTTTTTGCTGACAATGACAGTAAATTGTATGTTTCTGATACTGGAAATAATAGAATAGTGGTATTTGATATAGAAGGAAATTTTTTATACAGCTTTGGAAAACTTGGTGAAAATGAAGGCGAATTATTTTCTCCAGCTGGTATAGTAGTAAATAATCAGTATATATATATTGCTGATATGGGAAATAAAAGAGTACAGCAGTTTGATCTTAACGGAAATTATATAAGAACTATTAAACATGCCTTATTTAATGAGCCTAGAGGACTTTCTTTTGCTAAAGACGGAAACCTCTATATAGCTGACGGAAGCAAAGTTTTTTATTATGATATAAATGCTGATACTTTTACTATATTCAATAATTCTGAAAGATATACAGCTACTCCTACATCAGTATCAGAAGGACCTAATGGGGATATATATCTTACTGATTTTATGTCTGGAAGAGTTGATGTTTATACTAGAAAAGAAGAGTATTATGCTAATTTAGATGTGTTTGTAGACAGAGAGTATTTAAATAAATTCCCTGTGGTTGTTGCTTCTGTTACAGTAAGAGACAGAATGGCTAATCCTGTTATAGGGCTTACTGCTGATAATTTCTTTGTTAAAGAAAACTCAAGTGTTGATTATAAAGTTGGTTTTTATGATGCACCAGAACTTCATGAGTATAGATTTGTATATTTGATAGAAGACAGTGCCGCAGCAAAACCTTATGAAAACAGAATAAAAGAAGAAATCAGCAACTTTACTATGAACTTACAAGGAAATGATGAAGTTTTGGTTATACATTATAATGATCAGGTTTATAAGGCTGATAATTATGATGCAAGAAATTTAAGAATACTTGAAAATGCAAATAACTTCCATTTTGCAGGCGGTATATCTGCTTTAGATGATGCTTATTATGAAGCTGTAAGACTTGCAGGAAACAGCTTTAAGAAAACAGCTATAATACACTTTACAGTAAGCAGTCCTGATGATGAAGTGTTTAATATGATGAACTTCAGCGATATTGCTAGTTTTGCTAAAAATAATGCTATATCTTTGAATCAGGTTTATATAGGTGCTGAAAAGTCTAATTATTTCTTAGACTTGATGACAGAAAATACATACGGATATACTATAAATGCTGATTTATCTGTCAATTATTCTGCCGAACTTGAAAGAATGAAGAATATTAATTTTGGAAGATACTATATATATTACAGCAGTTTTAGAAATCTATCTCAGTCCGGACAGTTTAGAGCTTTGAATGTAAGGGTTCAGTATAGAGATATGTACGGCGAAGAAGAAGTGGGATATGTGATACCATAATAAAATATTAATATATAAAAATTAAGGCTTTTCTCTTTATGGTTTTATATAGAAGAGAGAAGCCTTATTTTTATGATATTAATTAATTTCAAAAGTATAATGCGTAACGGCTTCATCAGGACGGAAATAATCGCTGCCATTGTCTTTAATTATTTTTAACATATCAGCCATAGCTTTATAGTATAAGAAATAATAATCATACTTTTTGTAG
>NZ_CASEGO010000008.1:70779-71281 GCF_949287625.1 uncultured Brachyspira sp.
ATAGTATAAGAAATAATAATCATACTTTTTGTAGTCGTCCATAGTTTTAGAAGCCTCAAGTAAAGCATAATATTTCTGTGAAAGATTCAAAGCCGTTTCGTATTGAGTATTAAGTTTAAACTGCCTATCATAATCCACCAAACGCACTATTTTGCTGTTGAAAGTAAATAAATCAGCCCCTCCGCTCTCCCAGCCTATAGCGGAAGTTAATTGATTATTAGGCACAACATTAACCCAGTCGGATTCCTGTGCTTTGTCTGGAGATACTGAAGACACTTGTAATTGATAATAGCCAGACTTTTTAATATGCTCTTCTGTAACGGTAAAGTTTGTTTCAAATCTGTCAACCGTCTCCATAATTTCTTTAATTGGCGGCATAGGATAAGTGCTGTTGAATGTTCTATAATACTTGCCGTTTAACTCAGTGTATGAAGGCTCGAAAGGCGTACCGTCAGGAGGTTCGTATGATAATAAAGGAACTGTATAATTACCTATTGTTTTA
>NZ_CASEGO010000009.1 GCF_949287625.1 uncultured Brachyspira sp.
CATAGGTATTCCTTTTTGTTTGTTGTGATAATTTAAATTATAAGGAATACCTCCTTTTTTTAAACTAAAACTGTGCAATATCTATGGCTCTTAAACAAAGTTAGTTAAAATGCATTATTGTTTTTTTACTTTATATATATTATAATGTTTTTTTAATTCATAAATAAAATTATTTTATTTAATATTTATTTAGCAGATAAAAGGAATAAAATGATATCAGTAGAAAATTTAAGTAAATACTATGGTGATTTTCATGCTTTAAAAGGCGTGAGTTTTGAAATAAATGCAGGTGAAATAGTAGGAATATTAGGTCCTAATGGTGCTGGAAAGTCTACTACTTTGAGAATACTTACCTGTTATCTTTCTCCTACAAGCGGAAATGCTGTTATTGACGGAAAAAGCATATTAGATAATGAGATGGAAGTAAAAAAAATTATAGGATATTTACCAGAATCAGCACCGCTTTATGATGATATGAGTGTGTTTGATTATCTAGTTTATATGGCTGAGATACAAGAACTTGAAAGAAGCAGATTAAATGAAAGACTTAAATATGTTGTAGAAGCATGCAGTTTGAAAGATGTTATATCAAAATCAATAGGAGAGCTTTCAAAAGGTTATAAGCAGAGAGTTGGTATTGCAGGTGCTATAATTCATGACCCTAAAATACTTATATTAGATGAACCTACAAACGGACTTGACCCAAATCAGATAGTAGAAATCAGAGAGCTTATAAAAGAACTTGGCAGAGAAAAAACTGTACTTATATCAACTCATATATTAAGCGAAGTTGAAGCTACTTGTTCTAGGGCTATTATTATTAATCAGGGTAATGTTATTGCAGATGCTGACCCTAAACATTTAACTTTAAATAATAACAAAGAAAATAAAATATCTTCAAGAATAAAATTATCTATTAAAACTAGCGATGATAATAATAAAATAATAGAAAAACTTAAAAAAATAGAAAATGTTTATGATGTGAAAATAGAAAATAATGATAACTTGAAAGATATAATAGTATATTCCAATGATGAAGAGCCTAGAGAAAAAATTTATGCATTTATCAAAAGTACAGATTGGGTAATATATGAAATGATAAAAGAGAGAGAAAATTTAGAAGAGGTGTTCCATACACTTACAAAAGGAGATAAATAAGTGGAGAATGTTTTTTCAGTAAATAAAATAAATCATATTATAAATAAATCTATTGTTATACTAAAAAAAGAATTAAGACATATTTTCTTTTCGCCTATAGCATATATATTTTCAGCAATATTTTTGATAGTAAGCGGGGTATATTTTTTCTCAAGATTTTTTATACTTCAGCAGAATGATATGCAGGATTTTTTCAGCATTCTGCCTTTAATACTATCTTTAATAATACCGCCTATAACAATGGGGTTGTTATCAAGCGAGTTTTCAAGCGGTTCTTATGAACTTATAAGCACGCAGTCAGTTTCTCCTTTAGAAATTATAATAGGTAAATTTTTATCAGCTGTTATATTTATGCTTTTTGCATTAATTCCTACTATATTATATCCTATTACATTGATGTTTTTAGGAAGGCTTGATATGGGACCTGTAATAGCTGGGTATATTGGAAGTGTTTTTCTTATTATGGCATTATGTGCTATTGGTATATTTGCCTCATCAACTACAAAAAATCAAATAGTAGCTTTGATAGTAGGACTTGCTATTATGATATCATTAAACATGTTTTTAAGATATTTAACCTTGCTTTTTCCGTCATCTGTTAATATTATAGAAGTTATAAGCGGAGATTACCATTTTGCTAATATTGCAAGAGGTGTATTAGATTTGAGAGATATTGTTTATTTCTTGTCTGTTACAGTAATATTTTTGTATTTATCAAATATTATGCTGGAAAATAGGAAATAATTTACGATATTAGAAATTAAATTAAAATAGGGATTATATAAATGAAAAAGAATATTACTAAAATTATAGTTTTACTTGTTGTACTTGCAGTAATAAGTGTTATAGCTTTTATTACTACAAAACAAAAACGTATACAAATTGAAGCCAATAAGCCTAGAACTCAGCTTTTTGAACTTAATGAAACAAATGTTACAAAATATGAATTAAAATATGCAGAAGAACCGATTATAGTAGAAAAAATAGATGAAACTTGGAAAATAATTTCGCCTTCTAATAATTATAAAATAGATCAGTTAGAGGCTTTTGCCAATGTTAAAAACTTTAATACACTTAATATTGACATGACTATTACTAATCTTAGCGAGCTTGAATCATTCGGACTTGAAAATCCAAGCAATGAGTTTACAGTTTGGGAAGGAAATAAAGAGTATAAGATATTTGTTGGAAATAAAACTCCAGATGAAGAAAGATATTATGTAAAATATAATGATGAATATTTTAGTGTTGAGTTAATATATATAGAGGCATTAAAGAAAACTATTGATATGCTAAGAGATAAGCAGATATTTGACAGACCTATATATATAGATTCAGTAATTAGAACAGAAAGCAATGTAAGAGATTATACTAATATTATAAGAAAAGAAAACCGAACTAATTGGATTGTTGATGGAGTAGAGGAGGAGATCAATTTAGATAAGGCTTATAGAGATTTTGAAACTTTATCTTTAGTTAAGGCATCAGGATTTGTATATGATGATAATATGATAAAATATTTGGAGAGATTATTTAGAATTCCAGATGCCGTTATTACAATATATATGGAAGATAATACTAAAAAAAGCTATGAAATAGTATATGATAATAATGATAACAGAGTATATGTAAAACCAGAAAGCGGAATAATATATGAAGTTGATTATTCTATATATGCTGCTGCTATGCGTGACAGAAGTTACTATATAAAAACAGAAGAAGATGAACAAAATGCGGCTAATAATGATACAGATATGACAGAAGAGGATAATATTAGATTAGATGAAAATATTCAGCAATAATTTTATATTATAGGAGCAAATTATGAAAAAGCAAATACCTAATTTACTAAGTATTAGCAGAATAGTTTTATCGCCGCTTGTTATATTTTTATATTTTTATAATTCTATGATAAGTGCTGTACTTGCATTAATATTTCTAATAGTATTAGAGATAACTGATGCTTTAGACGGGGCTATGGCTAGAAAATTTAATTTGGTTAGTGATTTAGGTAAGGTATTAGATCCTTTTGCGGATACTGTATTTCATATAACTATGTTTACTATATTTTTGTATGAAGGTTCTATGCCTATATGGATGTATATAATTTCGCTTTATAGGGATATGTTTTCTATGTTTATAAGAATATTAGGAGGTCTTAGAGGATTTGCTGTTGCTGCCAAGTTCAGCGGAAAATTAAAAACTGCCTCAAGAGCTGCTGCTGTTGTTATAATATTCTTAATAAAGATATTGAAACACACTTCTATAGTTTTACCGTATAATGAAATAATATATTATAGTTTATTAGTTGTAACAATAATAACTATATATTCATTCTTTGATTATATGCCTTTAATAACTGGAAAGTCGGATAAAAAATAATAGAACTGACTAAATTAATTTTTAGTATTGGAATAAAAAGCTGATAACTTATTATGTTGGGTTATCAGCTTTTTTATTAGACTTTTTTCAAAACTATTTTTATTTATAATTGCGGGGACTAGCCCTGAGAAGCACACAGTCGTGCCGCACCCTAGTTCTTTTATGACGCCTTTCCGCCTGTGGCGTGGTATAAAAGAACCAAAAGAACTGCATTTTTAACCTAAATTTATGGATATACACTATATTTAATACGTATATATAAAATATAAAGTTCTAGTAATTGCGTTTTTATCAACTTTTTTGTGCGTCAAAAAAGTTGATAATTCTGTATAATGTGCATAAGTTGATAAAATAAAAAATTTTCAGTATATATAAAAATAAAACCGCCTATAAAATATTTTATAGACGGCTTTTTATTAATTATATGGCAATTTTATTATATGTCAATTTTATGCAGATTTTACAATTTTTTTCTTGTATATAGTATCTACTATAACACCTAAAGCATTGTCTCCGGAAACATTACATGCAGTACCAAATGAGTCTTGAGTAATGTATAAAGCAACCATTATAGCACATAAAGGACTGTCTGGAGCACCTAATCCTACCATATAGAGGAAAGGCAAAGCTGTCATTATGGAACCGCCCGGAGCACCTGGAGAGGCAACCATAGCTATACCAAGTATAAGAATGAAAGGAAGTACTATAGTATAAGAAATAGGTATTTGATTCATTAAACATACAGCAGTAGCACATGCTGTAATTGTTATCATAGAGCCTGCCATGTGTATATTAGCACAAAGAGGTACTACGAAGTTTCTTATTTGTTCAGATATTCCGTCTTTTTCGGCACACTGCAAGTTTACAGGTATAGTGGCAGCTGATGACTGAGTACCTAAAGCGGTGATATATCCGCGTATTTGATTTTTGATAAGAAATATCGGACTTTTCTTTCCTATAGCTCCTGCAACAAAGAATACTATAACTAAATATATGAAATGCATTAATATTACAACTAAGAATACTTTCCACAATATTCCCAATATTACAAATGTTTGTCCGCTTTTAGTCATATTTACAAAAGTACCGCAAATATAAAGAGGCAGGAATGGTATTATTGAAATTCTTAAAGTTCTGTCTATTATATTAGATAGTTCACCGAAAGAGTTATACAAATAATCTCCCATTTTATTTTCACTTGCTCTTAAAGTAGAAATACCTAGTCCTAATATGAATGCAAATAAAACTGCCGATAAAGTATCAAGTATAGGCGGAAATTTCAAAGAGAGAAAAGGCTCTAAAGACTTTCCTGCAGTTTCAGCTATTTTTTGAATATCTTCCGAATTCATAAAGCTAGGGAATAGATTATAAGCTACTGTAAAAGATGCCGTACCTGATATTAGAGTTGAAGCATAAGCCAATGCACATGTTACGGCCAATAAAAAACCTGAACCTTCTCTTAAACCTGCTATACCCATAGTTACATAAGCTAAAATCATCAAAGGTATTACGAAACTTAAATAAGAACTAAAAATTCCAGAAAGAGTAACGATTAATCTAGATATTACTTCTGGTATAAATTGCTGTCCAAAGAATATACCGAGCAGAATTCCGATGATTAGTCTAGGTACTAATCCAAGTTTAAATTTTTTTTCCATTCATTTCTCCTAAATTAATATTTATACTATATAATATATACAAAAATCACAATAAGTAAATAGAAGTCCACATTTTTTTTTATTTTTAACTACTAATAGAAATATTTAAATTTTGTTTAAAAAACTTTTACACTACATAAATTATGTTTACAAAAAATATAATAGGTTTGCAGCAAAATATTAAATTTCAAATATATTATTATATACAGCTATTATATACATTAAATTAATGAATATAATATTTTAAAAGTATGTATTATTATAATAAATTAAATAATATTGATATGTTATTCAATTTATTTATGTCATTATAATTTTATTTGTATTAAAAAATAATGACTAATTAATATGAAATATATATATTTTATATTAATTAAAGTTATAATAAATATTGTTAATAGTAATTTAAATTGATTAATAAATATTTTGTATCTTAACAATGATTTATCAATAATCTAAATTATATATCTATAATAATTTTACAATAAAATAAATAAAAAAAATAATATATTTTACGAATGTTTTTTTATTTTTACGTATTTATAAGAGAAAGTATATAATTTGGAATTTTATTATGAAAAAACTATTTTTTCTTATTTTATTAATTGTGATTGTTATATTTTCATGTAAGAAGATAAATATATTAAGTCCAGTTCATATTCCTCCTCCTACGGCATTTCCGTCTGATAATGATAAAGAAGAGGATATACCAGATTATCCTAATCCAAGTCCTTTACCTCTGCCTCCTGAAGAAACAGAAGAAAAGCCGATAGAAATAAATCCAGAAATAGTTCAAGACGGCACAGTATTCGGCGGATTTACAAAAAGATTTAGATATAAAAATGAATGGTATGTCTTAGCTGCTAATGAATATAAATATGATCCTGATAAAAAACAATTAAACAGAACAGGAAAAGGGGCGGTATTAAAAATAGCTGATGATGGAAATACAATAATAAAAATACATAGCTTATCACCAAATGAAGATTTGAGCAAAGTTCAATATTGGACTAATCTTCATTCTTCTAAATTAATTATTGATAAGGATAGAGTATATATAGAATTAACTAACAGATCATATGAAGTTCCTTATAAAGATGTTACATTTGAAATAAAACCGAGTAATTTTAAAGATACATTATATAATATAGAATATTATTATGAAGTTAGAACATACAGACATAGTATTTCTTCTGATACACTTATTAATTGGAAGAATTCGAAGGATATTGATAAGATATATAAACTTCCAGAAACAAATTATAATAACCCTAATAACTGGCAGGGAAGAATAGGCTGCACTAGGATAGAAATAGTATTTTTTAAAGATAAATTGTATGCGTTTAATAGATGGTATTCAGTATATGATTTAAGCCCTACAGGATACAGAGATCCTAATGATAAAATATTTACTACTTCAGATGGGTATTATTATGTTAATGATTTGAATGACTCTTCTTCAGAGTTAAAAACTTGGACAACAAATCAAAATCCATTTGGAAGCAGAGACGGTTATGATATAAAAACAGACGGAAAGAAACTTTATGTTACAGGAGGAGTTTCAAATTGGTTCTATTATAATGCTCCTTATTGGGGATATGGAGTTAAATATTTTGGTAAATCTGATGGTATATGGTCTACTGAAGATGGTAAGAATTGGGTAAAAGAAACCTCTTCAGCAAATTATGATGCAGCTGATTATATAGGTGATGAAATGATAGCTATGAGCAGTCTGCCTCAAACACCTCCAACACCTTCAGAGCCTTCATATACTTTACTTAACGGAAAATATTATAGAACTTTAAATCTTACTTATCCTATACCTCCTATAAAAGAGATAATGGAGACTGTTGATAAATTTGAAACTAATTTTACTATTACAGAAGAGCATATAAGAAAATCTGGAAGTTATCAATTACAGGTATCTGATATTTCTCCAGATAAGGCACAGGAATCAGATTGGGTTAATATTGTGCCTAATAATGATATTACTACTTTTATAGGCTGGGAAAGCGGAGGAGGAGATTTGTTTACATTTAATAATAAAATAGTGCGTTTGGTCGATTATGACAGGGAATTTCAGCTTAATACTCAGTATGAAGCAGCATTAAACTTATCAGAGAAATATTATGCTCTGCTTATAAAGGCAAAAACTATGGAAGATTATAAAAAATATGATTATTATTTCTTGTATTATAAGACAATGTCTGATATTATTAAAATGATAAAAGATAAAGGCAATGATTATTTTCTTCCAGATAAGGCCTATACTCATTATACTTTTGAATTATAATTTGGGAATGTTTTTATGAGAAAAATTGTTTTTATATTTTTTATGATAATTTTATCAGGGATAAGTTTGTATTCTCAGTTTCCTGGACTTAATTATAATACATTTATTAATGCATATATAGAGTATACTGGAATGTATAATAATATTCCTAAAGAAACATTAGATATTTTAACCTCAAGCGAACAAATGAATAAATTATTTGATGACGGAATAAAGTCTTTTACATTTGGAGAACTCATATCAATAGCACAAAATCCAGAAAAAGTTTTGGATACTACAACCAATGAATCTGTAATATTATTGGTTGGTACCACACTAGGTTTTTTGGAAGTAGCCAATATGCAGCAAGGAACTGCCGCTATTGTACTTAATGCTTTAAAAAAGAAAACGGCTTTTAATGCTGCTTCTGGAAATAATACAGGGCTTCTTATACCTATGCATACTCCTATAGGAAGTTTTGGAATTAATTTATACAGTGATGTTCCGCTGCTTCATATTGATTATATAAAAAATCCCACAAGGACTCAAAATGATTATGAGGCTTTATCAAAGGCATTGGATATATTGCCTATACCTCATGTCAATGCATATTTGCAGGTAAATTTAGGTCCTATACCTTTGGCTTTAACTCTTAGAGGAGGTATTTCTTTGGGATTTAAAGAGATTTACGGAGCTGTTGTTAATGATGTTGAAATAGAATCTATGGGTTGGAATATAGGAGCTTCACTCAAGGCTTATTTATTTAGAACTAAATATTTTTTTGGAGATTTAAGATTTGATTTTAATTATGATGTTGGTAATTTAAATTTGGATGTGAGAAATAGAAATATATATGTACCTTTATATTTAGGATTTAACGGCGGTACTGAAACTGGGGTAGTTTTCAATGGAAATGCTTTTTTAAGAAGCAAATGGAAAACTTTTGCTTTAAGTCCTAAATTGGTATTTGGATTTAAAATGAAAGAAAAAGTTCCAGTTATACAATATTTAGCTGCATATTTTTCAGTTGGGGCAGATATAACTTTTGGAAGTATGGAATCAACAGTAGGCGTAAACGGTATTGGAAGTTATGCCAATATAGTAGGACATGAGATAACAGCAAATGATTTATACATACCTAATTCCAGCGATAAACAATCTTATAAACTTTATGATATGAGAGTAGGCTTTCACTTTGATATATTCTATCAGTCATTGGCTATTGAATATGGAATATTTACAAAACAATTTGCTGTTTCATTTATACCTATAAACATAAGGTTTTAATAAGGCGATTTTATGAGATATATGAAAATGTTTTTGATTATAATTATTCCTTTTATTTTTACTGCCTGCTTTATACCTGAAAGAAGATTATATTTCTCTTGGAATAGACCTCATGAGGTTAAAGATGCATGTGATTATGAGTTTAATGTGAATACTAATATTTCATTAATCAAAACAGAAAGAGGATATTTACTTGATACAGATAAAGAAATATATTATAGGCTTGGAGAAGAAAAGCCTTATAATATAGATGATTATTATTATGTTATGAATGAAGTTATGAGTTTTATGAGTAATAATAGAAACTGTATTTTAATAGTAGAAGGTCATGCTGATATTATAGGTCATGGTAATGGAGATATCAATTACAGGTTATCAGAAAGGAGGGCTAGTGTTATAAGAGATGTTATACTTTCTTCAGGTTTTTTTCATAAAAGAGTTCAAATTTTTGCTTATAGTGATATAATTCCTAAGTATATTACTAATACTTCACAAAATAGAAGAGTTGATTTTGTGGCTCTTAAATGTGAGAGAGAATTGAGTAATTATCTTAATTATTATAGTAATTATTACAGCAATATTACCGCATTTAGTAGTAATATTACTGAGTAATTTTTTAGGAGTTATATTATGGTTAAATTATCAAAGATTGTTCTAATAAGCAGTTTATTGATATTAGTTCAGCAAATCTCTTATGCTAAAATTGGCGGATTTGAATTGATAGTTAATGTTCCTATAGGTGCTGGTATTACTTTAGTTAATAAAAATGTATCAGTTGCAGGCAATCCTAAATTAGGAGGAAATTTTCAAATAGGAGTAGAGGCTGATATAGGGTATATGTTTCAAATAATGGATAATATGGGAGTAAGTCTTCTTGGTTCTATTGGGTATGATTTTACTGGTTTTAATTATTCAAAAAATAATAATACAGAAAATTATAAAAATACTGTTCATGATATTTATATAGGTTTTTATCCTAAATTCAATATATCTGGATTTTCTATTGGTATCAATACTGGAGTAAAATTTGATGTAAGTTCAAAATTACATTATGAAACTTCATCTGCTTCTGAAGATATTAATAATAAAGTTAAGCCTAGAACATATATAAGGGGTACTTTTGATTATTCTATATTTTTCAAAGATAATATGGCTATTAATGTTGGTCTATATATAGGTTATGACTGGGGATTCGCATGGTCAGATACATATGCTAGTGCTGATGTTGTAAAAAATGAAACATTTGGAAACTTAGATGTTGGTGTTCAGGTAGGATACAGATTCGGACCGAAGTTTTAATTAAGATATCTTCAATAATCATATTTCTGTTTTTTATAAAGGGCATACTATTAAAAATAGCATGCCCAATTTTTTTTATTATTACAATATCTAAAAATTTTTAGGTTTGTTAAAAATATGTTCTTTAACAGAATAAATATAAAAGTATGGCTTTCGGTTGACAAGTTTAAAATCTTTACTATATACCTAAACAACTATATTTTGTCAAATTTTAATTATTTATAAATGTAATTATAATTTATTTGTAACATAATGTATTATTAGTAATCAACAAAATATGTTTTAGATGTATAGTAAGTTACTTATTTGGTATAATAATAGGTAATCTTGACAAACTTAAAAATTTTCAGTATATTTATATAATCTGCAAGAGATTGTTTATTATATTAGTATGTATAAATTAAGGATAAGTTATGGCAGATGATTTATTAAAATTGGCAGATGAAGCATTTGGTAATGGGGATTATGAAAAGGCTATAGAATATTGTGATAAACTAATATTTTATAATGGAGATAGTAAAGAAGTTTATAATTACAGAGGACTTGCCAAAAGCAATTTAGGTAAATATAAAGAGGCATTAGATGATTTTAATACCGCTTTAAAATTGGATAATAATAATGCAGATATATATTATAATAAAGGTGTAACTGAATACTATATGGGTGATTATGATAAAGCCATTGAAGATTACACTAAAAGTATAGAACTTAATAATAGTATTGATGATGTTTATAATAATAGAGGTTTATGTTATTCTGCATTAGGAGAGTTTGAAAAGGCTGTTGAAGATTTTACCTATGCAATAGAATTAAATAATGAGGATTCACATTACTATTATAATAGAGGACTTGCAAAAGATAATTTAGAAGATTTTGAAAGTGCATTAGATGATTACGATAAAGCTATTGAAATAAATCCTCTGTACAGCAATGCTTATAATAACAGAGGAAATGCAAAGGCTGAATTGAATTATGATGAAGAAGATATTATAAAAGATTACGATAAAGCTATAGAACTTGATAATAATAATATAAATGCATATTTTAATAAAGCATTATATTACGATATTAATGAAAATTATGAGCAGGCTTTGAATATTTATAATCAATTATTAGAGATAGATGAATATTATATAGAGGGTTATGGGAACAGGGCTTTAATTTTATATAAGTTAAATAAATACGAAGAATCTATTAAAGATTGTGATAAAGCTATTGAATTAGACAGTAAGTATTGGTTATTATATTTAAATAGAGCAGAGATTAAACTTGAAGCTGCTGAAAAAAATATTAATGATTTTAAAAAATTAAATGATGAAGCATTTGAAGATATAAAGAAATCTTATGAGTTAGCTTTAGAAGATGAAGATAATTTGAATGAGTTTAATAATTTTATATCAGAATTGGCAAATGAAGGATTTGAAGCGGCAATAAAATTCTGTAAGGAATATAAATTATTATGAATATAGAATCATATCCAAAATGGGATAATTATTATGTAGAAGATGATAATAATTCTGAATTTCAATTGGATAAAACAGAACGTCCTCCATTGACAGGAAAAAACAGATATGTTCCTAATGGGCTTTATGATGAAAAATGGGGAAATGTTTATGATGCTTATGGTAAAGCAGATTTAACTCCTTATTACATAGAGGCTCTTACAAGCGATGATGATAATGATGTTAACTTTGGTGTTTATGGTCTTTACTCTGCAACTACTCATCAGGGAAGTGTTTATAAATCTTCAAAAATGGCAGTTCCTTATTTGGCTGATTTACTTAAGTTTAATAATAATGCTTCAGAATTGGCATGTATATTTCTATCGAGAATAGCATTAGGAGAAAATCATTTTATTAATACACCGTTTTTTTATAAGACAAAATATTACAGTACTGTTAAAAAATATAAATATGATATAATTGATTATTATAATAAAAGTAATTCATTAGAGGCTATGCGTCTATTATGTTTTATATCAAAGTCTTTGCCTAAAGTTTTGAATGTTTCGTATGAAGAATGTTTGAAAATAGAAAATGGAAATAAAACTAATGCTTATATTCGTCAGGCTTCTACTTTATTAGTACAAGGTTTTACAGCAGCACAATATAATTATAAAATTTCTAATAAAAATTATTATAAAGAATATCCCAATATTAATATGACAGATAACAGCTATAAAAAATTAGAAGTTCATAATCATATTGAAGAAGTTTATAATATTATGAAAACGAGTGAATCTCTTTTAGTTAGAGGATCTGCTGCAATTTGTTTAGCTTATACTGGAGTATTTAATAAAGATATTTCAGATTTGCTTTTATATATAGCTGAAAATAATTGTGCAGGTGTTGATTGGGTATGGGACGATAATTTTTCTAATACAGCAAAACATGCATGGCTTTATTCCAGCGATATTGAAACATTATTAAATACTGAAGGCATTAAAACAAAAAATGATGTATGTATTGCTGGTAGTGTTAGTAATGAAAAAAGTTATGATGATATATTAATAGAAGCTGTAGTGAGAGTTTTTCCTTATAAAGAAAAAAGAAATGAATTAATAAATATAGAATTAAAAAATATACAAAAAAGAGTATTAAAAATAATAATTGATAAAGCTCCTAATCTGCTTGGAAGTTATGAATTAGAGGCTATTAATATGCCTTTGAATATTGAAGCAGTAAAAAGACTTATAGATGATAATTATATAAAAAATAAATTACTATGTAAAATAATTAGTTCAAAGCCTTTATGGCATATAATAGAAGAAGCATTGATTAAAAAAGATGAAAAAACTATTACTGATACTATTATCAATAACAATATAGATGCATTAAAATTATTATATGAAATATACGCACCTATAAAAAATATTGTTAATAGAGAGATAATAAAAAATACATTGAATATATATACTGACTTGGATAAAAAAATATTAAATGAAGCAAATACTATTTTACTTTCTTCAATAGCTGATTGTATTGTTTATAATATAGAAAGTTATAAAAATGAAATATTTAATTATTTAGATGAAACATTAATAAAAGTGAAAGATTTTAAAGATGAATATGATTACAGCGAAAAATTAACAGGTGAGTATGCAGGTGTATTCTTGCTTGCATTAGGACGTTCAAAGTTATTAGATGAAAAATATTATATATTAGTTCGCTCTTTCCATAGATATGTTAAGTATTCAAGTTTCCCAAGCAAATTATTTTTTGAGCTTTTGAATTATACTTCTTTAGAACATATAGAATATATAAAAAATAAATTTTCTATAAAAATTAATTAAATTATATAATTATCAGCAATTTTTCTAAGTCTTTTGTTTCCAAGTACATGAAAATGTCTTAATTTTCTTAATGTCTCGCTTGAAAATGTAGCAAGAGGTACATATACTATTTCAACAGAATTTTTTTTGGCAAACTCTTTTAATATATCAGACGGCGGATTAGGAGCAACATATCCTAAATATTTGTCAACAGAATATATTATAGCAGTATAAAGTAAAAGGTCGGCATAGTTTCTTACAATATTTTCTTTTTTAAGGCTGTAGTACATTCTCCATACATCATGAGGAGCCTGCGGAGGCATTAAAGAAGCATATCCACCGAAGTAGCATTTTGATATTCCAGGTCCTACAAGAGTATTTCCGGGTTCTGTTGAGTATAATATCAAGTCGCTGTCATCATGTGCTTCGCTGTACCAAACTATATTCCAATCATAATCCTCATCATGCTCATCATCAAAAATTACTACCATATGTCCGATATTGCCTTTCATCTTTGGAATCTCTTTAACATATATCTCATTTTTATAGTAGTTTCTTATAGTTTCACGCATATCAATACCATCTTTAATGCTTACAGTAAAAGGTTCTATTTTAGCTTTATCTTCTGTGAGCATATTTCTTATTTTTTCTCTTAATATATTCATATGCTTTTCCATAAGTATGTCTTCAGGCACATGCGAAAGTAAATTAGTTCTTTTATTCCAAACATCCTCCCATTCGCCTTCATATTTTTCGCTAGGACGTGTTGTTACATGAACTTTTTTAAAAGATGTTTTCCATACATTATCATATTTATGAAGCTTGATTTTTTTATCTTTAAGCATTCCTTCCATACCATTAGTACTTGGGTCTCTATTTAATTTTATGGTAGGGTAGTTTTCATCTTCTTCTGTATAATGCGGATAATATTCCATTCCTTCCATAACTTCTAATGCATAGTCATTATTTATCATGCATTTTGCTGCTGTCAGCATATCTATATAGTCTGGTATGATGTAGTTATCCAAGAGGCATAGATTTCTTAAATATTTCATCATGTTTTTTTGCTGCAATAATGATATAGGAAGTTTGTATCTTAATTTTGCCTCTTTAAATATTGTTTCTATTATATTGATTTTATCAAAGTTTTCCAATTCCCCGTTTCTGTATAATTCATACATATAAGTTGTAAACGGAAACTCTCCAAGCATTTTATTTAAAGATTCTTTATGTACATTATATATTTTAGGCTCAGAGTATTCGTATTCTTCATCGTCTTCATGAAATTTTTTATTTATTATTTCTTCTTTCTCTCTACTGTCTAATTTATCAAGCTTTTTTAATATTGAAACTATACTCTCCCAATGAGACATTCCTATAACAAGAAGTATTTTATCATATTTTTTAGAGAGTTCATGTATATTTTTAGCCATATATATTTCTCTCTCTTCATCGGTATCATCTTTATGAAATATATATTTTGATTTAACTTCGCTGTAGAATCTGTCAAGTCCTATATTTTTCATAACATAGTCATCAGGCATAAGATAATGCGAATTAGTATTTATAGAAGTAATATCTTTATCTATGGGAAAAAAAGGGATCTCTTCATCAATGGCAAGACGTACTGCTTCTATTATGGAATCACATGGATCTATAGGTATATAAACGGCCTCATTTTCAATTTCTCTTATTATTAAGCTAATATACGGAAGTCTGCTTACAGCCTCACGTAAGGAATCAGCAAAATTTGCAGGGTGTTCTATGGCTATAATATCGGGCTTAAACTTATCAAAAGCCTCTCTCACTGCCATAGAAAAATATACCCTAGAATGTATAGATGGTACAGCTAATATATTTTTGTATCTTAATATATCAGAGTTTATATCAACCATATTTTTATCCGTTTATATATTCTTAATAATATCAATAGTTAAGGAAGGAATCAATTATACTGTCAAGCTCATTAGAATCTTCCAAATAATGCGAACATACATTGCAGGTTTCAGTTGGTATTTTATTAGTAATAAATAAATCAGTCTGAAATGAATAGCATGAAGGACCAGGTAATTTACCGCTAATAGCACATACCCGCACACTTACAATATCATCAGGTCTGTCATACCAAGTAGGCTTAACTTCTTTTAAAGCAGTCACCATATACTTACCCCATATAGGAGCAGCCACTCTTCCGCCAACCTGATTATTTCCTAAAGAGTATTTAAATGAATCAAAACCAATCCATATTCCAGTAGCAAGTTCCGGAGTATATCCTACAAACCAAGCATCTTTCCAGTCATTAGAAGTACCTGTTTTACCAGCACCTCTTCTAGTAAATCCAGCTTCATACATTGCACTTGTAGCTGTACCTCCTCTTAATACACCCATTAATATATCGCTTATTAAATATGCAGCCTCTTTGCTTATAACCTGTTTAGGTCCTCCTCTTAATGTTACTTCTTTTTTAAGCTCTTCTTCAAAATTATCTATAACAATGCCGTATCTGTCTGTAACATATCTTATAAGTATAGGATTAACTTCTTTACCTTCATTTGCAAACTCAGCAAAACCTGTTGTAAGTTCTAAAGGTGTGAAAAGCCCTGTACCAAGTCCTAAAGTTAAATCTGGATTAAACATTCTTTTAGATTTATCAGAATTATGTTCAGCTTTAAATATAGGCTCTACATAGTTAATAGCATTAGTAATACCTACATAGTTAAGTACATTAACAGTAGCAATATTTAATGAAGCTGCTAATGCATATCTTAAACTAACATCTCCTTTGAAGTTTCCAGAGTAGTTTTTAGGTATCCAAACTTCACCGTCTTCTCCTTCTTCAGGAACAAAACCTATAGGAGCATCGCTAACTATAGTAGAAGGGCTGTAATTACTAATATCCATTGATGCAGCATATACAAAAGGTTTGAATGCACTTCCAGCCTGTCTTCTGGCTTGAGTAGCACGGTTAAACTGATTTCTTGCAGTAAATCCTGAACCTCCAACCATTGAAACTATATATCCGTTTCTAGGGTCTATTGCTACTAATGCTCCTTCAATTTGTCTTGAGAGTTCTGCTTCATCAGCTTTCATAACTTCCATAGTTATATCATTAACTTCTTCCATACCGAATATATCAGATAATAATGCTAATGGTAAGGTAGTATATTTATTTAAAGTATCTCTTACAGCTATATTAAATTTATTATAAGCACTGTTTTCTGGAAGATTAAATAATATAGAAAGCATTTTTACTCTGTCTATGGTTTCTCTATCGTATATTTTGATAATATCCATAGATCCGCCTTCGTATTTATTGTTATATTCTGTAAGTGCTTCAGTTAATAATCTTTGAGCTTCTTCTTGTTTTTCTATATCTATAGTAGTGTATATTTTAAGTCCGTCTTCTTTTAATGCTTTTTCACCGTATCTGTCAACTAATTGTCTTCTTACATACTCTGTAACATATGGTGCTCTGTCTATAGATGCACTGTAGGCAGTAGAACCTCTTCTTCCTATTTTACCAGTATATGTTTCCCAAAACTCTTTATGGGCTTCTTCTGCTTCTTCTCTTGTTATAAACTTTAAATCAGCCATTCTGTTTAATACAACTTTATGCCTTGCTATTGATATATTAGGATTATTAATAGGGGAGTAGGCATTTGGTGCTGGAGGAAGTGTTGCAAGCATTGCACATTCTGCCAAATCTAAATTTTGAACATCTTTATTAAAATAGAATCTGCTTGCTGCCTGAACACCGTAAACAGAGTGTCCGAAATATATTTGATTGAAATATAATGTAACTATTTCTTCTTTTGTAAGTCTTTTTTCTATCTGGAAAGTTACCCAAATTTCTTTTAACTTTCTCATTATAGTTCTTTCGCTTGATTTTAATACTATGTTTCTTGCTACCTGCTGAGTTAATGTACTTGCTCCTCTGGCTCTTTTTCCAGTAAGTATATTACCTATAGTACCTCTGAATATACCGAAAATATCTATACCAAAATGTTTCATAAAGTTATTATCTTCCATAGATATAATGGCTTCTATTAGTTCTGGAGGTAAGTCTTTATATTCAACTAATGCTCTTTGCTCTGTGAAAAACTCTGATATTACTTCACCTTTTATATCATAAATTTTTGTAGGTATTGTTGGTTTATATAATTCTACTGCCTGAACATCAGGCTGCATAACTATATCAGCTGCTAAAATAGAAAGTACTATAGTAACTGCTAAAAATATAACCGACATGAACACAATATAAAATTTTTTAAATTGTTCTATATTTATTTTATTGTAATTATCCCATATTTTCTTTAAAAATTTCAATTTACTTATCCTAGCATATATTTTATATTCTTATTATACAAATAATTATTCATTTAATCAACATATTTTTTCTATTATAGAAATGAGATATATAAAAAAACACTCTATGAAAATAGAATTCATAGAGTGAAAAAGTAATGGGTTTGTATATATATCTTAAGAGCGCAACAAATGACGTTTGTAGCTATACTATATATAACATTAATAAAAAGAAACAGTAAAATATATTTAGTTGATTAAATTAAAACAAATATATTATAAGTTTTTAATTATTATTTTTTAAGTATATTTAAGTGATTTAAGTAAAAATAGTAATGGGCTTATGATTAAGGAAAACCATAAGCCCATCAATAATAGTGTTAGGAGTCTGATAATAATGAATAATTGCTTTGTTTATAAAAAATTAAGACTTCATCTTGTATATTAACTTTTCTTTATCTTTAGTTGTTAATATAAGCTCGTCTCCTTCTAATGATATTTTAGATATACTTCCTAACAAATTTATATATTTATCATTAGCTGTTTCTTCAGTACTCTCTGTTTTTATATCTTTTATTAAAATTTTATCATCATTAATAGTATAGGCAGAGAAATATTTATCTCTATTATTATAACCATAGATATAATTTTTAGTAAAACCAATAGTAATATTTAATTCATCAAAGGCGTTTTTTAATATAAACTCTTTTCCTTTAAGATAATTTGATGATAATTCTACTACCTCTTTAAATATTAATTCTTTATCATCTTTAGTTTTTATTTTTAAAAAATTGCCTTTTATTTCTAAAGTGTAAGCCTCTGAGAGCAATTGTAAATACTCTTCCTCTTCTTTCATCAAATTTTGAGGACCTTTCATTTTTGATGCAGATATATCATTAATTTCTATATTATCTCCTTTTATATGGTATGAAGCACTGTATGTATTAATAGTTGATTTACCGCTTATTTTGTTATCATCAAAAATTATTGTAATACTGTTTTTTGCTAAATTATCTAATGTATAAACCTTTCCGTTTAATATTTTAGTAATTATAGTATCATCAATTTTAAAGTCTGTTTCAGAAAATAAGGCAAGAGAATATGCCAAAAAGATAAGAATATATGTAAGTCTTTTAATCATATATAAATATTTTATCCTTTAATAATTATTCTTCATATAACTAATATAACAATTATAGTGTAAAATGTATAATAAAAAAAATAAAAAACTATTAAAATAATTGCAAAAAAAGAAAAATAAGTTATCATATTACAGTTTACATAATAAAATCCGATAATAATTGCAGGTAATATATTATGAATAATATACGCGAAGCACATATAGAAGATGCTCAGGATATTATAGAATATATAAAAAAAGTCTCTGATGAAACAGATTTTTTAATTTCTGGTTCTCAAGAAAGGCAGTTAGATGTAAAAAGAGAGGAGGAATTTCTTCAAAGCATACGGCATTTGACATTAGAAAAGATGTTTTTATATGAAATTAGCGGTAAAATTGCAGGAATATGTAATTTGAAAGGCATTAATAAGGTTAGAATAAGGCATAGAACGGAGCTTGGTATAACTGTATTAAAGGATTATTGGTCAAGGGGCATAGCTTGTGAACTTATAAATCATGCTGTTGATTACTGCAGGCTTAATTCTATAGAAAAAATAGAATTAACTGTAAGAACTGATAATGAAAGAGCATTAAAATTGTATAAAAAGTTAGGTTTTGAGATAGAAGGAGAAATAAAAAGCTTTTTTTGTATAAACGGCATTTATTATAATTGTTATATTATGGGGCTTTTTGTTTAAAATAACACTATAAATAAATTTTATATATAGTGTATTGGTACTGTAAATGTTATTTGCTTTTAGTATGAGATTTAATTTTTATTGAGTTGATTGTAAATTAGTTAACATAATACTTGACTATTTTAGAATAATATGTTAACTTTATTCAAGTTGTAAAGATTATCGTTTTTAGAAGAAAAAATATTAGGAAAAAAAATTTATAAAGTTGGAGTTCTCAAATGCGAAAGTTTATTATGGTATTTTTGGTATTATGTTTACTTATGCCGATAGTAGCTTACGCTCAAGATAATACTCAAATACCAATACCTACAATAGGACTTAATGTGACTCAGGCACAGACTCCGCAGCAGGTAAGTTTAGGTCTTCAAATATTATTTCTTTTAACAATATTGTCTTTGTCTCCGTCTATTATAATAATGACAACGAGTTTCATAAGAGTTTCAATAGTATTAAGTTTCGTACAAAGGGCATTGTCATTACAGGAAACCCCTCCAAGAGCATTGATAATGGGGCTTTCACTATTCCTTACATTTTTTATAATGATGCCCACATTAACTCAGGTAAATAATGAGGCACTGCAGCCGTATTTGAACGGATCTATAGGTGTCAATGAATTATACAGCAGAGGTATACAGCCTATAAGAATGTTTATGTTTAACTCTTTAAGAGGTGAAAATGGCATGAAAAGTTTGGATTTATTCTTGAGTATAAGTGATACTAATATAAGGCTTAGAGATATTCAAACTGTAGATGATTTAAATAGAATACCCACTATAGTAGTAGTGCCTGCATTTATAATAAATGAACTTACTATAGCATTCAAAATGGGAATATATTTATTTATACCGTTTATTGTTATAGACTTGGTTGTTGCTTCTATACTTATGGCTATGGGTATGATAATGCTTCCGCCTATTATGATATCTTTGCCATTAAAGATAATTTTGTTTGTTGCAGTTGATGGCTGGAAACTATTAATACTTCAAATAGTTCAAAGTTTCCAATAATAATAAAAAAGTATTTGGTTTTTATATAGTTAATTTATTTTAAGGAATTTTTTATGAGTGATACTTCAATTATCGTTTTGGTGCAGGAAACATTATGGGTTTTTATGCTTCTTTCTGCTCCTGTTTTGGGTGTATCAATAATAGTAGGTTTGATAATTTCTATACTTCAGGCTACTACAAGTATTCAGGAGCAAACTTTAACATTTGTTCCAAAGATGATAGCAATGCTTGCTGTAATATACATGCTTGCTTCTTGGATGCTTAATTATACAAGTGCTTTTACTGTAAGACTATTTAGCATACTTCCTAGTATAGCTAGATAATAAATATTTATAATTAATAGGTTAGGGATAATAGGAATAAAGAATGGATAATTTTGTTAATTTTTTCCAGATTTACCTGCTCATCATGGTAAGGTTTATAGCTATACTTATGGTAGCTCCTTTATTTTCATCTAATGTTATTCCTAATAGTATAAAAATGGCACTTGCTTTTATAGCTACTGCTACTATATTTCCTTTGGTTGCTGATATTACTGTACAGGCTGCTCCTACCTTTGTTGAATATTTTTTAACACTTGTTAATGAAGCACTTATTGGAATATTAATAGGATTTCTTATGTCTATTATATTTACTGCCTATCAGGTTATGGCAAATTTCTTTGATATTCAAATGGGATTTGGTATATCAGAAACTGTTGACCCTATATCTCAGGTTGCAGTTCCTGTATTAGGACAGCTTCAGTCTTTGATAGCGGTATTAATATTTATAGCTATAGACGGACCAAGCTGGGTGGTTAGAACTTTATTTTATAGTTTTAAAGCTATGCCAGTATTAAGTGATGCATCAAAGGCAGTATTTGCTTCATCATTTAATGGTGTTATAGATAGAATGATATATTATATGAGTTCATTATTTTCTATAGCTCTTTCACTTGCTTTGCCTATAATACTTACTTTATTTTTATTATCATTAAGTTTGGGTTTGTTGGCAAAAGCAGCTCCGCAGATGAATATTTTGATGTTGGGCTTTCCTATGCAGATAGGTGTAGGTATTGTTTCTTATTATATACTAATACCAGTACTTGTTTCTAACTTTATGAGAATATTGGAATATACTATATCAGATGTTAATAATATAATAACTTTCTTATCGGGAGGTACTATATGAAAAATATAATATCTTCCGTACTTGAACTACTAATAATATTTAAAGCCAAGCTATACAGAAAATATTTACGTATTACTAAAAAAGGCTATGTATTAACATTATTTGCATCTCCTGAAGATGAAGGCAGAACAGAGCTTCCTACAGAGAGAAAGAAAAGAAAAGCAAGAGAAGAAGAGGGACGTGTTGTAAACTCTGTAGAAATAAATCAAACTCTTGTTTTAGCAGTTACAATAGCTGTAATAGCACTTCTTACAACATACTTAACTGATACAGTGTCTAAATTTTTTATGACAATATTAAATAAGATATCAACAGCAGACACCGCTATGAATGTGTTATCTCTGCCTGATATGTTTTTGGAGATAGTAGTATTAATAGCAAAAACTGCAGGTATAGTTTTGGCAGCAGCATTAGTTGTAGGTGTGGGTATTAATCTGGCACAAACTAAATTTCTATTTACAACTAAAAAATTAAAACCTAATTTTAAAAGAATAGCTCCTACTTGGTCAAACTTTAAAGAAAGAGTATTTGTTTCTTCACAAAACTTAATGAACTTAGCAAAAATTCTATTTAAAATGGTAGTTATATCATTTATTACTTTTACTACTATATATGGAAAAAGCAGTGAATTATTTAATATGACTAATATGGAACTTCCTCAAGCTATGCATCTTTTCTTTTTTATAGTTTTGGAGATGCTTGCTAAGGTAATAGTATTTATGATAATAGTATCTGCTTTCGATTATTTCTTTCAAAGAAGGCAGTATATTAACAGCTTGAAAATGACAAAGCATGAGATGAAAGAAGAGTTCAAAGAGATGGAAGGAGATCCTTTGGTAAAAAGTCAATTGCAGGATATGGCTAGAAAGATTGTAAGCAGAACAATGCTTAAAGCTGTTCCAGAGGCGGATGTGGTTATTACAAATCCGACTCACTTTGCAGTTGCTTTAAAATATGAAAATGGCGATTATGCTCCAGTAGTAACAGCTAAGGGGGCAGATCATATAGCTTTAAGAATAAAAGAAATAGCTAAAGAAAATGATGTACAAATAATAGAGAATAAACCTTTAGCCCGTGAATTATATTTTAATGTTGAAATAGGACAGTATATACCAGAAAAACTGTTTCATGTTGTTTCAAGGATACTTGGCGAAGTATATAGAATACGTAATGAAAAAATGGCAAGGGCTATATAGGAGGAATAAAAAGTGGCAACAATGAATGGTGCTAAATCAATATTAGATTCAATAAAACTGCCTGCTAATATGAGCAGACACAGCGATATAATGTTTGCTGTAGGTGCGGTTATGGTAATAATGATGCTCGTTATACCATTGCCTTCTTTAGTATTGGACTTTTTGCTTATAGTGAATATTATAGTATCATTATTAATATTACTTATGGTGCTTAGTATAAAAAGTGCTAATGATTTCAGCGTATTTCCTTCTGTACTTCTTGTTATGACAGCTTTCAGACTTGCTCTAAATGTATCCACTACAAGAGCTATTCTTACAGAGGGGGCTAATTTTAATGGTAAAGTTATTACAGCATTTGCTGACTTTGTAGTAGGCGGAAATATAGTTGTAGGTGTAGTAATATTTATCATACTTATTATAGTACAGTTTATAGTTATCACTAAAGGTGCTACAAGGGTATCAGAAGTAGCGGCAAGATTTGCATTAGACAGTATGCCTTCAAAAATGATGGCTGTTGAAAGCGAACTTCAGGCAGGTGCTATTACTGATAAAGAGGCAGAAGAAAAAAGAAGAAAGATCAGAGGAGAAAGTGATTTTTACGGTACTATGGACGGTGCTTCAAAGTTTGTACAAGGAGACGTTATAGCAGGTATCATAATCACAGTTATAAATATAGTAGGAGGACTCATTATAGGAATGACTATGAGAGGAGAGCCTTTTGCTCAGGCCGTTAATGCTTATACACGCTTTACAGTAGGTGATGGTTTGGTAAGTCAGATACCTTCTTTCTTTATGAGTTTTGCTACTGGTTTATTGGTAACTAGAAGCAGCAGCGAAGATAATTTGTCAACTCAGATTGCTGTGCAGATTTTTGCTAAACCTAAAAACTTATTTATAGGTGCAGGTTTTGCTTTCTTTTTAATGCTTTTACCAGGTTTTCCAAAAATAGCTTTATTTGTTATAGCATTAGCATTATTTTTAGCAGGTTATGCTTTGAAAAAAGAACAGCAGGAACTTGGACTTAATGAAGACGGTACAAAAGCAGATGCTGGAGAGCAGGTACATCAAGGTCCTTTAGATGTTACTCCTTTCTTAAAGGTCGAGAAAATAGAATTATCTGTCGGGGCTTCGCTTATACCTTTGGCATTAGAGTCTGAAGGCGGAGATTTAATTAACAGAATAAGTCAGATACGTAGAGAGCTTGCTTTGGAAGTGGGATTGGTTGTTCCTCCAGTACGTATTGTGGATAACAGTGTAATAGAGCCAGATGAATATACTGTAAGCATTAATGGTACAGAGATGGCTAAGGGATTTGTACGTCCTAATATGCTTTTAGCTTTGAATGCTAATTCTCCAGACGGACCTTCGCCAGATTGTGAGAAAGTAAGAGAGCCTGCATTTGGGCTTCCAGCTTATTGGATTAAAGTTGATGAAAAAGATATGGCTGAGAAAAAAGGCTTTATGTTGTTTCAGCCTACATCAGTTATTGCTACTCACTTCAGCGAAACTATTAAAAGAAATGCTAATCTTCTTATCGGACGTGAAGAGGTACAGAATATGCTCGATCTTATTAAAGATGATCATAAAGCTCTTGTATCCGAAGTGCTTGCTGCTAAGCCTCATAATGAAAGTCCTCTTGGTTATATACAAAAAGTATTGCAGAATCTTCTTCAAGAGGAAGTGCCTATCAGAAACAGTGTTGCTATATTAGAGGGTGTTGCTGATGCTATATCTATTATGGGAAGCGAACAGGCTACTGAACTTGTAAGAAGCAGACTTGCATCTCAAATATCGCAGATGGTTGCAGACCAAGACAGAAATATAAGAGTTATTACTTTAAGTCAGCAGCTGCAAAATAATATAGCTCAAAACCTTGCAAATACTGGAAATTTACAAGGCTCTCAAATGATAGCTATGAGTTTTGAGAGTATGCAGAACTTGATTAAAAATATAAAAGATGCTGTTAAACTTGTTAGTGATTCTGGAGTTGATGATATAGTATTTTTAACTTCTCCTATCATAAGAAGACCTTTATATCAATTTATAGCTAAAAATGTTGGTAAGTATAAGGTTATAGCAACTACCGAAATAGCACAGGGATATAATGTACAGGGAGTTGCTAGTATAAAATAGTAAAATACAAAGCTCTGCAAAAGAGTATTTTTTAAGATATAAATATAATTATTTGGAGTTAAACAATGAAAACTATAAAAATTTTTGGTAAAAACAGAGAGGAAATTGAAAAACAAGCCAGAGATAAATACGGCGAAAGCTACTTTATTATCAGTGTAAGAGAAAGTAAAAGAAAAAACATATTTGGTATGATTAAAAAAGAGTTTGAAGTTTCTATTGGCATATTAGAACAATATTAATAAAAAATTAAGATAAATTATTAAGATATAAATATTTATAATCGAGGAGTTTTTAAGATGATTAGAGGAGTTAGAATATGGTAGACATACGTACTATAAGAGGGAAGGATAAAACTGACGCCTTTGCCAAAGCGAGAGTAGAATATGGCGGAAATTTTGTTATATTGACAAGCAAAGATGTTAAGGTAGGCGGTTTTTTAGGTCTTGGAATGAAAACAGAGCATGAACTTAGAATAATGCTTAATAACTCTATATATGATAGAAAAAATAATTCAGAAGAAAAAAATTCTTATGACAGCAGCACAGAAGATGATGATATGCATAGAACCAAACTTTTAAGCGACAGAATAGAGATGAAAAAGCATACAACTGAAACTATTGATGCAAGTGAGATGGCTGATAGAATAGTTGCTGTAACTAAGGCTTTAAAAGAGGCTTCAAGAGAAAGAAATGCTAATAGGGTGAATAATTCTTCATCTGCAAGCAGCAGTATGACTTCTTCTTCGCAATCTGCTCATTCTGATAATTTTGATGATGACAGCAGAGAGAGTATCAGAAATATCAATGAAGAACTTGTTAATGAAACTTTAGAAAGCAATAATCATTCATATTCTATTGAAGAAAAAAAGGAAAATATATCCGCTAGAGAGATAAATAATAATAATAATACGGATAATTTTACTCCATTGCCTAATTTTAATAATTCTCCTTATTCTAATTTTTCATCTTCTGCATTTACTAATGTAAAAGGTTCAATGCTTTCTGACTATAATACTGCTAATAATAGTTTTTCTCCAATAAATAATTATAGTAATTTTGCTAATAATAGTTTTATGAATGGTATGAACAGCAATATGAATAACTTTAATAGTAATGTTATACCTAATCATATTAATAATTCAAATAGTCAGAATAATAATTCTGCTAATGCTGCCAATGCTATAGATGAGAATGTAAAAAAATTAGTTCAAGAACAGATAAGAGATATGGTAAAAGAATATTTGGAAGGAAGTTTACCAAATATTAATAAAAATAAATATAATTCTCAAAATAATAGTAATTCTGCTAATAATAGAAATACATTTACTGATACTGAAGATGAAGAGATTAATAATGCTATAGAAGAGATAAAAGAATACAGAGAAGAAAATAATCTCACTAGAGAACCTAGAGAAAAGAAAACTAATGTGAGAGATTACTTTGAAGATACAGATGAAGCTTCAGATGATTATAATAATGATGAAAGTTATGAAAATAATCCTGCTGACGGAATGGAAGAGAGTTTCAATTATTTAAGAGACAGAGAGTTTCCAGAAGAGGTGCTTTTAGATTTAAGAGAATATTTATTAACTTCAAGCAATGCAAGATTTTTTCAGTCTAAAGATGTAATTAGAGAAGAGGTTGAAAAATATTTCTCTGATAAATTAATACTAGCTAATGGTATAGATGTAGGGGCTAAAAAGAAAATTATAGTATTTGTAGGACCTACAGGAGTTGGAAAAACAACAACCATACCTAAAATAGCAGCTCAGCATATGAAGTCTGGAAAAAAAGTTTCTTTTGTTACAATAGATAATTACAGAATAGCAGCGGTTGACCAGCTTCAAAGATATGCAAGTATCATGAAAGTTCCATTTACTAGTGCAAGTACCCCAGAGGCTTTAAGGGCTGAAATTAGAAAGATGGATAATTCTTCGCTTTTATTTATTGATACTATGGGACGTTCTCCAAAAAGTGCTGAAGAAATAGTTGCCATGTCAAAATATTTTACTACAGTTGGAAGATTTGATATGGATATTCAGCTTGTTATGAGTGCTACTGCTAAATATAAAGATGCTGTAAAAATACTTAATGGTTTTAAGCCTACTAATTATAAAGGAGTAATACTTACAAAAGTTGATGAAACTGATTATTTGGCTTCTTCAATTTGTGCTATTACAAGAAAGAAATTACCTATTACCTACATAACACATGGTCAGGGTGTACCTAAAGATATATCTACAGCTAAGAAATATGGATATAAAATAATGGAAGGATTATTTGGTTCTTCAAAATAAAGATAATTATAAAAAACAGGAAATTAAGTATATATTATGAAAGATCAAGCAGATGAATTAAGAAAGATGATGGGCGTAAAAGATAAACGTCCGCAGCGTATAATAAGTATAGCCAGCGGTAAAGGCGGTGTTGGCAAAACTAATATAGCTATTAACCTATCCATAGCATTGCAGGAATTGGGTCAGAATGTACTTTTAATAGACGCTGATCTTGGACTTGGTAATGTTAATGTAATACTTGGAAATATACCAGAATATAATCTTTACCATGTTATTAAGGGTGTAAAAAAGCTTCATGAGGTTGTACTTGAAACTGATTATGGTATAAGATATATTGCTGGTGCTTCAGGATTCTCTTCTCTTGCAAATCTTTCGGGAAGAGCTTTAACTAAATTGGTTAATAGTATGGATTCATTAAATGATGCTGATATTATTATAGTGGATACTGGAGCTGGAATATCTGATACAGTTTTATATTTTCTATTATCATCAGATGAAAGTATTGTTGTTACAACTCCGGAACTTACTGCTATACTTGATGCTTATGGTGTGATAAAATCTATAGCTCCAGAAAATGCTAATGCTGATATAAAGATATTGGTAAATAGAGTTACAAAGGCTTCTGAAGGCAAAGAAGTGGGAGATAAAATTATTATGACAAGTAAAAAATATTTGGATATGGATGTGAAATACTTGGGTCATATTTTAGAAGATAAAACTATTCCTTATGCAGTTTCTCAGCAGCTGCCTTTTTATCAATATGATAATAAATGTCATGCTTCTATGTCTATATATAATATTGCTAAAAAAATAGTTGATATGGAATATGATGATGACAGAGAAGCAAAAGGTCTTGGAGGATTTATGGAATCTCTTTTATCTTTTGTAAGCAAAAAATAAAAATTATTATTGAATTAATACTTATTAGAGGTAATTTATGAATAATATAGTTGAAAAAGTAAAACAATATTTTTCATCTAATTTTGGAAAATTGGCTGCAATTGTAGCTGGACTTTCTTTTGTTATAACGCTTATATTATCAGTTTCCTATAAAAATAGAATTGATATTTCTTTATTAAAAGCAATTTTTTCAGCTATTATAACAATTGTTATATTGTTTTTACTTGGTACAATATTGAAAAAATATTTAGGAGATGTAATAGACGAAGCAGATACTAATTCTAATATGGATATAGACTATAATGCCATAGATGATAATAGTAGTAGTAACAATGCTTCTTCTTCTGATACTAATAATACTCCTTTTACTCCAGATTTAAGCTTAGATTCATCAGCACCAAAACCTTTAAATATTGATAAAAATACTAAGCCTAATTATAAAAGTTCAGGAGATGATATTGGTGATATAGTATTCAGTAAGCCCAATACCGCTCAAAGTACCGCAAGCTATACTTCAAGCAGCAGCAGTATGTTCCCTGATAAGAAGGTTACAAGTGAAGAGATGGAAAGAGAGGTTAGAGAAGATCCAGAAAAAGTGGCTAAAGCTGTTAGAACAATGATAGCTAAAGATGAAAAAGATGATAAGTAAAACATATTAAAAATTTAATATTTAGGGTGAATATTATGAGAGACAAAGATAAAATACCAAATATTACCAATGAAAATGAAAAGAAATATTGGCTTGAGTTTTATAATACTCAGTCGCCTTATATAAGAGAAGTTTTAATTAATAAATATTTTCCATTATTAAAATATGCTGCAGACAGAATATATGTTAATATGGATTCTCATGAAAATATTGAATTTCAGGATTTGGTAGGTTTCGGATCTTTCGGACTTATTGATGCTATTAATAAATATGACCCTAACATAGATATTAATTTTCAAACATATGTTCTTGATAAAATTAGCAGAGCTATATATGATGGACTTGGAGAAATGTATTATCCGTCAGCATCTATAAGCGGTATTTGGTATGTAGATGATGATTATGATGAGATATCAGTAATAGATACATTAAAACCTAAAACTAATCAGAAATATTTTAGCAATAGAGAATATGCAAAAAATAAAATAGTATCTGATTTGAAAAAACTGCCCTGAAAAATTAATAAGGCTGTTATAATAATTATACAAAGATAAAATAGATAATGGTAAATAAGAAATTATTTATAAAAATTATATAGCAAAAATTAATAACTAGAGTGAAGATTATGAAGATGAACAAAAAAGAAAAAGGTAAAATACCAAATATTACTAATGATAATGAGCAGGAATATTGGCAGGAGTTTAAAAATACTCAGTCACCTTATATAAGAGAAGCTTTAATTATTAAATATTCTCCATTGGTAAAGTATGTTGCAAGCAAAATATCTGTTAATATGGGTTCTCATAAACATATCGAATTTCAGGATTTGGTAGGTTTCGGATCTTTCGGACTTATGGATGCTATTGATAAATACAACCCTAATAGAGATATTAAGTTCAAAACATATGCTGTTACTAGAATTAGGGGAGCTATATATGATGAACTTAGAAAGCTGGATTATCTTCCAAGGTCTATACGTAAAGATGTTAAAGAAATAGAAAAGGCTAGAGAAATATTAGAGGCTAGATTAAGCAGAAATATAAAGCCTCAGGAAATAGCTGATATGCTTGGAATACCTATAAGCAAATATAATGAAACTATGAAAAGATATATAGAGGCTTCTCCTACTTCACTTAGTGATGTTTGGTATGTGGGTGATGATTCTGATGAAATATCTGTAATAGATACATTAAAATCTAATGATAAAACTAATCCTGAATATTTGGCAGAAAGAGAAGATGTAAAAAATAAAATAGTAGCTGCTTTGAAAAAACTTCCAGAAAAAGAAAAGCAGGTGCTTATATTATATTATTATGATGATCTTACCTTAAAAGAGATTGGAAAAGTATTAGAGGTATCAGAGAGCAGAATATCTCAGTTGCATACAAAGGCAATACAGCAATTAAGATATAGTCTTTCAGAAATAAAAAAACAATTATTATAAAATAGGTGATTTTTATGAATGAGTTAAAAAGAAAAATATTGCAAAGTGATTTTTATAAAGAAGTTTATAATAATAAAAATACGCGTTCTGTTGAATTATCTGTAGCATCTTTGGAACGCGGTATGCAGGAGGCTGCTGCTATATTTCAATGCCCAATTTATGAATTAAGTTATAAAGTTTTGGAAGAGGGAAGCAAAGGTTTTTTTAATATAGGGGCTAAACCGTTTTTGGTAAGATATACTCATATTACTTATGACAAATCTAATATAGGTCATGCTGCTGGGGCTGATTATACTGTTGGAAATGTAAATGATTATAATCAAGAAAAAGTTGTATTTAATAAAGATACTGAAATAATTGTAAGAGTAAAAAGAGACGGAGTATTTTTAAAAGTTAATCCTCCAGTTGCCGACGGAAAAAGAATTGAAGATATGACGGCTTTGGAAGGTAAGTTAATAGATGCTGGAATAAAAGAATATGATTCTCATTTAGCTAAAAAAATGCTTCATGAGCAGACGGGACAATATGCTAAAGTTGCTGAATGGGACGTAGGAAGATCTGGAAATAATGCTAAGATTAGTTATAGTATTAGTGATGATAAAATGCGTGCTTATGTTACTGTAACAAAACCTAATAAGGGCGGAAGAGAAATGGATTTGCAGGACGTAAAGGAAATAATGGAAAACAGCGGTATTACTTTCGGATTTCAGGAAGAGAATGTTGTTAAGTGCTTAGAAGAAGGTACATTTAATATTCCTATACTTGCAGCTGAAGGACGTGCTCCAGTAAATGGTCAGAATGCTAAAATTGAATATTTGGTTAATGTTAATAAAAAAGTTATACCTAAATATATAGGTGAAGATCAAAGTATTGACTATAAGGATTTAAGTATAGTAGAAAATGTTGAGCAGGGACAAAAATTGGCTAGAAAAATACCTGCAACTGATGGCGAAGTAGGAAGAACTGTACTTGGAGTAAAAATAGAAACTAAGAGCGGAAAAGATATTGATATTAAGGAAATATTGGGTGATAATGTTGAGATGTCTGATGACGGAGAGTATATAGTAGCTTCTATAAACGGACAGGTAGTACTTAGAGGAAAATCACTTAATGTTGAGCCTATATTTGAGGTTTCTGGAGATGTAGGTCCTGAAACAGGAAATATCAATTTTATTGGAAGTGTTGTTGTTAAGGGAAGCGTAAGTGATAATTATTCTATAAAAGCAGAAGGCAATATTGATGTACATGGAACTGTTGGAAAATGCGATCTTGAGGCTAAGGGTGATATTATGGTTAAACTCGGTATTCAAGGTAATGAAAACAGCTATGTAAAAGCAGGCGGTGATGTTATTGCTAAGTTTATACAGTTCTCTAATGTTCAGGCTGGAAATAATGTTGTTGTCACTGAAGCAATACTTAATTCAAATATTGATGCTGATAATAGAATTATACTTATAGGTAAGAGGGCTTCTGCAAGCGGAGGAAGATTAAGAGCTTTAACAGAAGTTAATGGTAAAGTTTTAGGTTCTCAGGCTGGTGCTGTAACATTGATAGAAACTGGTATATCTCCTGCTAAAAGGCGTGCTATTGATGACTTGGATAAAGAAAAAGAAGAATTAGACAGCTCTATAGAAGAAACAGAAAGAAATATTAAATCTCTTGAACAAGCTGCTAAACTTAAAAAACTTGATGATGAGAAAAAAGATCAGCTTCAGAGTTATAAGGATCAGTTGGCACAGTCAAACAGCAGAAGAGAAGAGGTAGTTTTGGAAAGAGAAGCATTAACTCAGGATATAGAAGTAGAAAAAGTAGAATCTACAGTTAGTGCTGGTAAAGAGATGCTTCCGGGAGTTAAATTAATTATAGGAAGTGCTGAGTTTACAATAAGACAAAGCTATAAGGCTATCACTTTCTTTGAAGAAGGAGGAATGATACAGACGGAAAAATACAGAGGTGAGCCTAAAAATGAGAATAAAAAAAGTGAAGATGATGAATAATTGAATAAGAGGTTAAAAAATATATGTCTTTAAAAATAAATGAATTATATAGAGCGGCTATTGAATGCGGTATTGATTCTGACCCTAGAGGCAGGGAGATTGTAGAAAAAGAGCTTGAAAACACAAAAAAGATTTATGATAGTTTAGATGAAAATAAAAAAGAATATTTTGATAAAGACACAATATTTAATCCTTACTCCGATACAAGAGTTCTTAATATTGCAGATGATAAAGATATAAAAAAAATTTTCTGCGGTATAGACATGCAGACTTCAGAACTTTTACTTGCTGACAGACTTAATGAAAAAAATGAAAATATAGATTTAGTTATAACTCATCACCCTAATGGTTATGGTTTTGTTAATTTTTATGATGTCATAGAAATGCAGTCCGAAAAAAATGCTTTGCATAATGTTCCTATAAATGTATCTGAGGCTTTAACTAATAAAAGACTTAATGAGGTAAGCCGTTCTGTATACGGAGCTAATCATTATAGAGATGTCGAAACTGCTAAACTTCTTAAACTTAATTATATGTGCATGCATACTGTGGCTGATAATTTTGTAGAAAGTTTTTTAACTGAAAAGATGAAATTAGAAAAGCCTAATACACTATCAGATATAATTGATATTTTATACACAATAGATGAATATAAAATATCAGCTAAGCGTTATAATCCTCCTAAAATATTTAACGGCTCTAATAAATCTAAAGTAGGGAGAATTATTGTTGATATGACTGGAGGAGCTTCATTTGATTCTGCTATGATTGATGCTCTTTCTAAGGCAGGAATTTCTACTATCATAGTTATGAATATATCTGATAAACTTTTAGATGAATGCAAAAAACATTATATAAATGTTATTTGTGCTGGTCATATGTCTAGCGATAGTTTGGGACTTAATTTGCTATTTAAAGCTATTAAAGAAAAAACTAAAGAAGACTTTGAGATAATTCCTGCTTCTGGTTATATTTTTATTTCTAAATAGTTGTTGATGTTCGGATAATAAAAAATGAGTAAATATTATAATATATTATTTGATCTTGACGGAACAATTACTGATTCTGCTTTAGGTATAACAAATGCAGTTTTATATGGTATAAAAAAGATTAATGAAATATATAATTTAAATATAGATATTCCAAGTAATGAAACATTAAGAAAATTTATAGGTCCTCCTTTAGATGCAAGTTTTAGAAAATATTGTTATGATGATGAAAAATTATCCCTTGAGTTTATAAAGTTTTACAGAGAAGATTATAATGGAAATAACGGGCTTTTTAATTGTTCTCTTTATGACGGCATATATGATTTGATAAAAAAACTTTCAGAAAATAATTATAAAGTATTTTTAGCAACTGCCAAACCTAAAGAATCAGCTTTAAGAATAATAGAGCATTTTGGAATGGAAAAATTTTTTACAGGATTTTATGCTCCCATTTTAGGCGGAAAAATAAAAAATAAATTAGATGTATTGAAAGATGCTTTAGAAAAAGAAAATTTTGAAAAAGACAAAACTGTTATGATAGGTGATAGAATAGACGATATAGATGCTGCTAAAAATATTGGTATTGATTCTATTGCTGTACGTTATGGTTTTGGAAATGATGATGAGTTTAAAAATGCTGTTTATATAGCAAATAATGCTAAAGAAATATTTGATATATTAAGTAAATAAAATTTCTTCTAATACTTTTTTGCTTTTTATATTTATGTTTATGTGATTAAATAATGATTTGTTCATTATATCTTTTACATTACCTGTTGAATTATTATATAAGTTAATTATATCTTTATTATTTACTATATCTATTAATGATGTGTATTTTATAATTCTCATAAAATTTTTATCATCTTCTGTTATTTCAAAAGCATCTTTTATAATTGTTCTGCATTTTGAGCATATAAGTCCTCCCTCTATTATAGAATAAAATGATGCATTATTATTTTCACATAATATACATCTATCCAAATGCGGAGATATTCCTGCTATATGGAGAGTTTTCATCTCAAATGCTCTCATTAAAATATTGATATACATTTTTTTTATTTTATCATTGCTGTCATTGTTTTTTAAACTTTCAAGTTCTTCTAATTCTTCTAACGCATTCAAGGATTTTTCCATTAAAATAAAATATCTTTCATCAAAATCTTTTGCACAGTAGAACAGTACTTCCCTAATATAAAATACTAGAAGTGATGAATATATTGATTTTTCTAATGATGAATAATTTTTGATAATGCTCGATTCTTTTAATATAGATAATTGAGGCTGTTTTTTTTCGTATATGTTTATATCTAATTTCGAAATACTTTCCAAATCAGAACCGAATGCTTTAGAAGATTTTTTAGCTTTATAGCATATAGCCTGAATGACTGAGTTATTAGTTAAAAAAGAAGCTATTATAGATGAAGTTTTATACTGATTATATGATAATATAAATGCCTGAGTATTTTTTATCAATATTATTCCTTAAAGTCTGTAATATAAAAATAGGGCAGGATCTATATTAAAAGAAACCTGCCCCACACTATGCCATTACAGCTATTAAGCTTGATGAATAGCATTGCTTGGGCAAACAGCCTCGCAAGCAGCACAGTCAGTACATTTGTCTGGGTCAATCACGTAGATATCTCCTTCGCTAATAGCATCAAATGCACATTCTGGTTTACAAGAACCGCAAGCTACACAATCGTTATTTATAACACGTGGCATAATTTACCTCCATATAATTAATTAAACTGGATATATTATAACATAAATTAATAACGAAATCAATATCTATAATTCAATTATAAATATATACTAATATATTTTTATAATAATCTAACATATGTTTTGTTTATTTAACTTTATGTTTAATTATTAATATTAAGTTTGAAAAAATCATAAATATCCTTGTAAAATTATTCGATAAATGTTATAATATAACTTAATACAGTAATATCATTTTTAGAAATCATAAAAATATAATATTACTAACTTTTGTAATAATTAAGGTTAATTTTATTAAAACAAATTTATATTTAATCAAATTTTAAGGAGTTAAAAATGGAAAAGAAAAAAGAATTTAAAGTTGCAGTAGCAGGTTACGGACATGTAGGTAAGGATACAGTAAAAACTATTATTGAGAATAATTCTATAATGGAAAACAGAACTGGAATAAAATTAACCGTAAAAACCATTTTTAGCAGAAATATTGATAAAGTACAAGATGATAAATTTTTAGACAAGGTAGAAATAAAAACTAAAGATTTGAATGATATATTGAATGATGATGATATTGATATAGTAATAGAAGTTTTAGGCGGTATGGATACTGCTAAAGAATTACTAATGAAAATAAAAAAGCCTGTTGTTACTGCAAATAAGGCATTACTTGCCAACTGTTTTGGAGAGCTTATAAAAGACAGAAAAACAGATATAGCATTTGAGGCATCTGTTGCAGGTGCTATACCTATAATAAAGGCTATGAAAGAAAGTTTGGTTTCAGACAGAATGGAGGGTGTTTATGGAATATTAAACGGTACTTGCAATTATATATTAACAAATATGACTAAAAATAATTTAGATTTTAATGCTGTACTTAAAGATGCTCAGGAAAAAGGATATGCTGAAGCTGACCCTACATTTGATATTGACGGAATAGATACTGCTCATAAACTTTGTATACTTTCTTCTATTGCTTTTTGTAATGTTATAAGTTTTGATAAGATATTTATTAGAGGAATAAGAAATATCATATTAGACGATATAGTATTTGCATCTGAATTAGGTCTTACTATTAAATTGATAGCAGAGGCAGCTTTAGATAACAATGATAATGCATATATATATGTAATACCTACATTACTTAATGATAGCAATATGCTTTCAAAGGTAGATTATGCTTTTAATGCTATAACAGTTGTAGGAGATCGTTCTGGTGACACAGTATTTTATGGTTCAGGGGCTGGCGGAAGACCTACAAGCAGTGCTATAGTTTCAGATGCTGTTACTTTGGCTAGAAACAGTCTTATTACTGATGAGCTTAGAGTACCTATACTTGGTTTTGTTAATGAGAATAAAAATATTAAAGTAAAAGATTTTAAAGATAAAAATGAAACTTTTTATGTGAGATTTAAATCAAATAATAATGATTTACTTGCCTTTAATGAAGCTTTTTATGATATTAATATTGAAAAAAGTGTTGAAAGGAACGGATATTTTATGTATGTACTTAAAGATGTCAGCATAAACTCTATAATTGAAGCTATAGAAAAAGTTGAAAAAATAGATGATATATTTATAGCCAAAATTAAATAATATATTTTTAGATCTATGATTAACAGCACATATGTAGAATATCAACATCTATATATGTGCTTTATTTTTTATTTTTATAATAAGCTAAATGAAGTAGATTTGTATTATAATCTTTAATTGATATAGCTTTATTTTGATATATCATGCTTTTATATTTGTCATTAGAGTTTGTATTTTTACTTCTAAATCCTCCATCCATTCTTAAAGAGTATAAAATATCTCCTATTGTAATTGATTCAGGCTGACACCCTAAAGTGTATGAAATATTTGAACCATTAACTATTTTTATCACAAACATGGACTTTTCTAAAGCATTGGATATTTCTGTTATTGTATTTGGTGCTGTTCTTAATTCTTTTGCAAGCTCATACATAGTTATTGCTTTTTTCTTATTTAGAAATCTGTAAGTTACTATATACATAAATTCTAATGCTATAGCTTCTTTTTCTGCAAATGATAATTTTATATTACTTTTATCAATTCCGTAAGATCTGAAATATTGTATAGAGTAGGTGAGCTCAGCACCGAATAATATAATAATCCAAACTATATACAATAATAATAATAGTACAGGTATTTGAGCAAAAGAGCTTGCTGATGATAATTCAGCTGGAGTTATACTAGTGAGCATATTATTTTCACTGCTTATAGTAACTACATCATCTATTTTGAAATTATATTTTACAAGCTGTTCTCCTACATTTGGTGAAAAATTTTTAAAATCAAGCATATTTGTTTCTATAGGTTTTTTTTCATATGTTACTCCGCTTATTCCGTTTCCAACATTCTCCATAATAACATAGCTTATTCTTTCTAATTTTATACTTGTTATATTTTCAACATCAATCTCTTGATTTTTCTGAAGTATGTTTTCATTGGTTTCATAAGCTTCATTAGTTATTATATTTTCATTTAATGTATCATTATAATAATTATCGTTTTGATTATTTATAGTATTTTCTGCAGATCCTGTATTAATCTCTTTTACAAGGTATTCTATTTTATATCTGTCGCTGTCAAATATTTGCTTATAGTTTTTGACATTTATATTAAGTTTAAAATAAACGCTGAAAAGTGTTATTATAGCTACAGATACTAATATAGAAGATATAGTAGCATTAGACCAATTTACTTTCGTTTGCGGAACTAATACATAAGAAAATAATACCAATATAGAAGTTAATATTATAGGTGTAACCCAAGATAAGAGTATTTTTATTAATGCTGGAAGATTATGTAAATTTATAGATGTATAAGTGATTAAAGTAAATGATACCCCAATTAATATAGGAATTAAGAAAAGCAAAGCTATGTAATTGGCTACAACTCTTGGTATAGAAGTTGTTATTTTTACACGCCATATTTTTACTAAAGATGATTGTATACTATGAAGTATTAAAGCGGTACTGACTATAGTTGATATAATACCAATAATACCAAAACTTGCCAAATTGGTATTATCTGCTATATTTAATATTTGCCTTACCATTGGTTCATAAAAAGGTGCATTTTTTTCCATCCAGTCAAATATAACAAGAAATATGTTCTGATATATATTAAAAATTCTTAATATAAATAATCCTACTATCAAAGCTGGTATAAATGATAATGTTACCAAATATGTTAGAGCTGCTGCTCTTATAGTGCAGTCATCTTTAAAAAAATCTGTAATGGCGAATGTAATTACTCTATATGTATTTACTAAGAATTTTTGTATGGGGTTAAATGTGTTTTGATCCATGAAATATACGTCTTCAATTAGGAATTTTTTCACTTTATTTAAAAATTTGTTAATTTTTTGAATTTTAGCCATACAAACCTTCTTGCAAAAAAAAATATATAATGTATAATATATTAATAAAAATTAAGCGAGGGTGGCGGAACTGGCAGACGCACTAGACTTAGGATCTAGCGCCCTAGGCATGAGGGTTCGATTCCCTCCCCTCGCAATTTTTTATTCGTCTTTTTTCTTCTTATCGTTTTTATCATCTTTTACTTCTATTGAATATTTGCATTTACTGCATACTTTTTTGTATCCGCTTGAAGTTTTTATTATTCTCATAGAATTTTTACAATGACAAAACGGACAGTCTTCATGGTTTCTAAATATAATCATAGAGATTAAATCTACAACCTTACTTATACCTGAAACAAAAAATAATATCCCAAACATTAAAATAAATATTATTATAATGATTATAAAAAATATGATAACTAATAAGTCCACTTTTCAATAATTCCGTTAATAGTGTTTATATTATAATTATATGTTAAATATATGATTTTTTAAAGAAGTCTGAGTATATTTTTATTATATTTGTATTAATATATTTTATGGGAAAATCTGACCAATTATCTAATTTATTATCCCATAATCTATAATAATAGTTATTTCCTTCTTTTTTCCATTCATATGTATAAACTTTATTATTGTTTGGAGCATTTTTATCATCATTACTGTAAACTATTTTATTATTATCAAAGAAAGTATATTTTTCTTTATTGTTTCCATTAATAAACTCCCAAGTACCGATAAATCTATAATCTACAGTTTCTTTTTCTGTGCTTATGATTTCTTTTTTATGGCATGACAATAAGAATATTGAAAGCATAAATAATATAAGAATATGAAGTTTATACATGTTGTTATACCTTTTGTTTTTATAATATATTTTATAATATCGTAATAAAAATTATAAAATAAAAAATTATATTTTATTTTTCATGGTTTATATTGGTTATCATATAATAGTTATGAGGATTATATGTTAGGAAATACTAAAGTAATGAATAAAACCAATAAATTTGAGCGTTTTTTAAATGCTGTTGAAGTATTTGGCAATAAACTTCCAGATATAACTATATTATTTTTAATAGCTTTTTTTATAATGATTTTTATTTCTTGGATATTATCTCATTTTACTTTTAATTATTTTCACCCTACAACAGGAGAGAGAATAGTTATTATTAATATGCTTTCTGCGGTAGAATTAACAAAGTTTATAACTAAAATGACAACTAATTTTATTACTTTCCCCCCTTTGAGTATTACTCTTGTAGGTACTTTGGCTATAGGTGTTGCTAACGGCATCGGATTTATTAGAATGGTTATTATTAAATTATCCAGTATAATACCTAGAAAGGCCGTAACACCTGCTGTTATGGTTATATCTATATTAAGTCATATAAGTTCGGATTCTGCTTATGTTATATTAATGCCTGTAGCGGCCGCAATGTTTTTTGCTTTTGGAAAACATCCTTTAGCAGGAATTGCAGCTTCATTTGCAGGACTTGCAGGCGGACATTCGGCTAGTTATACTCCTTCTATAATAGATCCTATAATGCAGGGTTTTACCCAAAATGCTGCCAGACTTATGGATCCTACTTATAATGTTAATGTTTTATGTAATTATTTTTTTAGTTTTTCATCAACTTTTGCTGTTGTTTTAGTATGCTGGTTTATTACTTATAAAATAGTAGAGCCTTTTTTGTGGAAAACAATGCCTATTGATGAAGGGGTTAAGCCTGAAGACACTAGCATTTCTTCTATAACAAAAGAAGAAAATAAAGCCTTTATTGCTGCATTTACAGTATTAATATCTATGTTGATACTTTTAGTTATTTTGCTCATACTAAAAAATTCTTTACTAAGATCGCCTGACGGACAATTAACAACTCCAGATGCTCCAGTTATGCAGGCAATAGTACCTATTATCTTTTTATTTTTAGTAATACCTGGTTTTGTATATGGTAAATTATCTAATAAATTTAAAACCTCAAGAGATTTTAGTTCTGCTATGGCTGATAGTGTAAAGAATCTGTCTTCATTTTTAACTTTTTCATTTTTTTGTGCTCAGTTTTTATATATGTTTGGAACTTCAAATGTAGGAACTTTAATAGCTATATCTGGAGCTGAATTTTTAAAATCTTTAAATATGCCTCCGCAAATAACTATAGCAGGCGTTATTTTTCTAACTGGTGTTTTAAATATATTAATAAGCTCTGCATCATCAAAATGGGCTATATTAGCACCAGTACTTGTTCCAATGCTTATGGCGGTAGGTATATCTCCAGAACTTATTCAGGCTTCATATTGAGTTAGTGATTCTGCTATAAATATAGTTACTCCTATGTTTTCATTTTACCCTTTAATAATTTCTTATTGTCAGAAATATTGTAAGAAAACAGGAGTTGGAACATTGTCTTCTATGATGATACCATATTCAATAGGGCTTCTTATTGCATTAATAGTAATGCTTTATGCATTTTGGGCTTTAAATATACCTATAGGATTTGATAGCGGTTATGTGTATCCGTCTGTTCATTAAATTGTAGTTATCAATTTAAATTTCTATAAAAAGTATTGATGAATATAATTTTTATTGTATAATATTTAAGTCTGTTTATTTTTTAGAAATTATTTTTTATTTATAATTTTTTTATTCTAAAGCTATTTTTTATATATATGGGCAATTATTTTTTTATTGTTTTTTTATATTAATTAGTATTAAGAAATCATTAAAATATATATTGTAAAATTATTTTTCTAAAGCATAACAGAAATATTTTTTAATAGGAGTTTTTTATGCAAAGTGATGGGAAGGCAGTAAAAAAATCTAATAAGTTTGAAAGTTTTTTGAATATTATTGAGGCGGTAGGAAATAAACTTCCAGACATAACTATTTTATTTTTAATAGCATTTTTTATAATGCTTATAGTATCATGGATATTATCTCATTTTACTTTTAATTATTTTCACCCTACAACAGGTGAGCAAATAAAGATTATAAATATGCTTGCCCCCTCAGAGCTTACTAAATTTATAACTAAGATGACAGCTAATTTTGTAAGTTTTCCTCCTTTAGGGATTACTGTTGTTGCTACACTTGGTATAGGAGTTGCTGAAGGAAGCGGGTTTATTAGAATGATACTTATTAAATTATTAGCAATAATACCAAAAAAAGCAATAGCACCAGCGATAATATTTATATCTGTAGTAAGCCATATAACTTCAGATTCTTCTTATGTTATATTAATGCCCATAGCTTCTATAATGTTTTTTGCTGTGGGAAGACACCCTTTGGCAGGAATTGCAGCTTCATTTGCTGGACTTGCAGGTGGTTTTTCTGCAAGTTATACACCTTCTACAATAGACCCTATAATGCAGGGTTTTACACAAGGTGCTGCAAGACTTATAGATCCTACCTATACTGTTAATGTTTTATGCAATTATTTTTTAAGCGTATCATCTACATTTGCCGTTATTTTGGTATGCTGGTTTATTACGGATAAAATAGTAGAACCTTTTTTGTGGAAAACTATGCCTATTGATGAAGGTGTTAAACCTGAAGACACTAGCATTTCTTCAATAACAAAAGAGGAAAACAGGGCTTTTAAAATAGCATTTGCAGTTTTGATATTGATGTTTGTACTTTTGATAGCTCTGCTTGTACCAAAGACGTCTTTACTAAGATCTCCAAATGGTAATTTAACAACTCCAGATGCTCCAGTTATGCAGGCTATAGTACCTATACTTTTCTTATTTTTGGTTATACCAGGATATATATACGGCAAACTTACTAGTAAATTTAAAACAACAAAAGATTTTAGTATGGCTATGGCTGGAAGTGTTAAGAATCTAGCTTCATTTTTAACTTTTTCTTTTTTCTGTGCTCAATTCTTATATGTTTTCGGTAACTCTAATGTTGGTACATTAATAGCTATAGCAGGTGCGGAGTTTTTAAAATCATTAAATATGGCTTCTCAGATAACTATAGCAGGTATAACTTTACTTACAGCTATATTGAATTTGTTAATAACTTCAGCTTCATCAAAATGGGCTATATTAGCACCTATATTTGTACCGATGCTTATGGCTGTAGGTATATCTCCAGAACTTACTCAGGCAGCATTTAGGGTTAGTGATTCAGCTATAAATGTTGTTACTCCTATGTTTGCATTTTATCCTTTGATAATATCTTATTGTCAGAAATATTGTAAAAAAACAGGTGTAGGAACATTATCTTCTATGATGCTTCCATTTAGTATAGGGTTGCTTGTTGTGCTTATGATAATGCTTTATATATTCTGGGCATTAAATATACCTATAGGCTTTAACAGCGGTTATGTGTATCCGCCAGTTAATTAAAATATTTAAAATTATAAATTTATAAATAAGAGGTAAAATAAATATGTTAAATAATGATATTAAAAAATTTCAAATAGATAGCTTTTTTAAATATGCTTCAATACCAAGTCAAAGTGCAGCAGGAGCAAATACAATTCCAAGTTCAGAAGGTCAGATGGAACTTGCTAAAGTATTAGCAGAGGATTTGAAGGCTTTGGGGTTAAAAGATGTAGTTGTAAATGATAATGCCATAGTTACAGCTTTACTTCCAAAAAATAAAGATAATATACATTCTATAGGTTTTGTTGCTCATCTTGATACTGTGGATGTTGGACTTACAGGAGATGTTCACCCTCAGATATTAAAATTTAAAGGTGATGATTTATGCCTTAATAAAGAAAAAAATATAATGTTTAGGGTTTCAGAGCACCCAGAAATAAAAAAATATATTAATGATGATATTATATTTTCAGATGGTACTAGTGTATTAGGTGCTGATAATAAGGCAGCAATAGCTACGGTTATGTCAGCATTAAAATATATAAAAGACAATAATTCCGATCATGGCGACATATATATAGCTTTTGTACCAGATGAAGAGATAGGATTAATTGGTTCTAAGGCATTGGATTTGAATGTATTTAAGCCTGATTTTGCATATACTATAGATTCCTGTGAGATAGGGGAGGTTGTATATGAAACATTCAATGCTGGAAGTGCTTCTATAGATATAGAAGGAGTAACTGCTCACCCTATGAGTGCTAAAGGTGTTTTGGTGAATCCTATACTTATAGCCATAGATATAGCTAATGAGTTTGACAGAAAATCTACTCCTGAATGTACTGATAAAAAAGAAGGTTATATTTGGGTTCAGGGAATAAGCGGAAATCAAAGAAATGCATCATTAAAACTTAATATAAGAGACCATAGTAAAGAACTTTATGAACAGAAAAAAAATAAAATAAAAGAAGCAGTTGAAAAATATCAAAAATTAGAACCTAGAGCAAAAATATCATTAACTATAGAAGATGTTTACGCTAATATTTCTGATTCTATTAAAGACGATAGATTTCCTATAGATGTTATTTATGAGGCTATGAAAAATCTTAATATAGAACCTAAGACTATATCAATGCGTGGCGGTACAGACGGTTCTGCATTATCTGTTAAGGGGCTTTTAACGCCTAATTATTTTACAGGAGCTCATAATTTCCATTCTATATATGAGTTTTTACCTATATCTTCATTTCATAAAAGTTTGGAAACAACACTTGAAATAATAAGGATAATATCTTCTAAATCAAAATAAATTTAATTTGTATAATTAATCAGGAGGTCTTATATTAAACATATAATTCCTCTTGCTTAATAATAACATGTTATTTTGTATATATTGATTAAATCTATTAAACATGTATAATTACTCTCTATTATTATTAAATATAATCAATCAGAACTTATAAATTAGGATTTTGTATGAAAAACTATTTAGAATTATTAAAAAAAGTATTAGAAGAAGGCGAGGAGACCTTAGACAGAACAGGTGTTGGTACAAGAAGAATATTCGGACCTCAATTAAGATTTAAATTTGAAGGAAATAAAATACCTATTATAACTACAAAAAGAGTATTTATGAAAGGTGTTATTATAGAATTATTATGGTTTTTACAAGGTTCTACTAATATAAAATTTTTACTTGAAAACAATGTACATATATGGGACGAATGGGCTGATGATATGGGAGAACTTGGACCTGTATACGGCAAACAGTGGAGAGCTTGGGAGACTAAAGAAGGAAATAAAATAGATCAGATATCAAATATAGTAAATACATTAAGAAATAATCCTACAAGCAGAAGAAATATTTTAAATGCTTGGAATGTTGGAGAGATTGATAAAATGCATCTTCCGCCTTGTCATATGATGTGTCAGTTTTCGGTTAATAACAAAGGAGGTATCATAGCACATTTATATCAGCGTTCTGCTGATTTATTTTTGGGTGTTCCTTTTAATATAAGTTCATATGCTATACTTACAAGGCTTTTAGCTATGCATAGCGGACTTTATGCTTCAGAACTTATCATGACTTTTGGTGATGCACATATTTATAATAATCATATAGAACAGGTAAAACTTCAGCTTTCAAGAGAGCCTTATGAGAACACTACAGAATTATTTATAGAAAACCGTCCTAATATATTCAGTCATATTTATGAAGATTTTAGACTAGAAGGATATAAATATTATCCTACTATAAAAGCGGAGGTAGCAGTATAATTTTATCGGGGGTATAAATAATGAATAAGTCGGACTTAATAACTTTAAATGCTGCAGCTATTTGGGCTTCAGAATATACTAACAAAGCAGTAACTATATCTAATATTAGTTACTTAGTTCAATATGCTTTGATAGATAAAGTTATAAATAATGGTGTGGCTTATGTTTCTAAATCAGATTTGAAAAAATATTACGATAAAAATAAAATAGAAATCAATTGGAAAAATAAACTCGGAAATGATTTAAACTGGAAACTCTCTTTTGATAATTTAAAAGAAGCTGATACCACAAAACATGTTCATCGGATTCACCCATACAAAGGAAAATTTATACCTCAGCTTGTTGAATATTTTATAGATAGTCATACAGATGAATTTAAAAGAGATATATATTTTAAAGAAAATGACATAATATTTGACCCATTTTGTGGAAGTGGTACGACTCTTGTTCAAGCTAATGAATTAGGTATTAATGCCATAGGGGTGGATATATCTGAGTTTAATTCTATGATTTCAAATTGTAAAATAAGAGAAATTGATTTAATAAGTCTTGAAAATATTGTTAATATTTTAACAGATAAATTGGAATGCTATATAAAACCAAGTTTGGAATTTGAAGATGAACTTAATAATAAATTGATGGAATTTAATGAAATTAATTTTAATATATTAGATTATAAAAAAAAAGTTAGAGATAAAAAAATAGATTCTAAGATATACGGAAAAGAAAAAGAAGAAGAATTTTTAATTATTTATAATGATTTAATAAAAAAATATAATATAAAACTATATAATGATAATAATAATTCATTCATATGTAAGTGGTTTATTCCAAGTATAGTTAATGAATTAAATTATATTAATAATTTAATAAATAGTATAAATGATGTAAAAATAAAAAGTATTTTACAGATAATTTTAAGTAGGACAATGCGTTCTTGTAGAGCAACAACTCACTCTGATTTGGGTACTTTATTAAAACCTATAACATATACATATTATTGCCGTAAGCATTATAAAATATGTAAACCATTATTTTCTATTATTAAATGGTGGAAAAAATATTCTATTGATACGATAAAGCGTTTATATGAATTTAATTCATTAAGAACTAATACTTATCAATTATGTATAACAGGTGATTCTAGGAATATAGATATTTTTAATGAGATAAAAATATATGATAATGTTTTTTATGATATTTTAAAAAATAAAAGAATAAATGGTATATTTACAAGTCCGCCTTATATAGGACTTATAGATTATCATGAGCAGCATGCTTATGCCTATGATTTATTTTCTTTTAATAGAAATGATAATTTTGAAATAGGATCATTATCTAAAGGTACAAGTTTAAATGCTAAAAAAGAATATACTGAAGATATATCCAGAGTTTTATTAAATGCTAAAAAATATATGATAGATGATTATAATGTTTTTATTGTTGCTAATGATAAATATAACTTGTATCCTGATATAGCTTATAAATCAAACATGAAAATAGTTAATACTTTTAAAAGACCTGTATTAAATAGGGTAGAAAAAGATAAATCAGCATATTCTGAAATAATATTTCACTTAAAAGAGTTATAGGAGTTTTTTATGCCATTAAATAATAAACAAAAAGATGCTGTAAAAGATAAATTATACATAACTTTAAGAAATAAATTTAAAGATTACAAACCAGAAACAACATCAATGCCATTTCACACTCGTTTACTTGGAAAAGATAGAATGGCTTTATTTTCCTTTATACATTCTTTAAATACTAATTTTGGTACTGCAATATTTGAACCACTAGCTATTGAATTAGGTAAAGATAGATTTAAAGTTATTGATAGGCAAGTTAAACCTAATGATATAATTACATCAGAATCACAAATAGTTATACAAAATATAATGGATGACCTTAGATCTGCTAATAAAAAACCAAATAAAGATAATGAAATTAAATTAATAAAAAAAGCGTGCAAAGCAGGTGAAGCTAAAAAAATAAAACCAACAAAGGTAGATATTTATATTGAAGATTATAATAATAATATATATTTAATAGATTTAAAAACAGCAAAACCTAATAAAGGCGAATTTCAAAATTTTAAAAGGACTTTATTAGAATGGGCAGCAGTAACTTTATATTCTAATGATAAAAAGAACGTTCATTCAATTATGCTATACCTTACAATCCTTATGCACCTAAACCTTATGAAAGATGGACTATAGCCGGCATGCTTGATTTGGATAAAGAATTAAAAGTAGCAGAAGAACTTTGGAATTTTATAGGTGGTGAGAATGTTTATGATGATATTTTATTATGTTTTGAAGAAGTAGGTCTTGATATGAGAAAAGAAATAGATGAATATTTTTCCAATTTTTTAAAAGGATAATAAATGATAGTTTCATTAATTGCGGCAGTTGACTTAAAAAATGGTATAGGTTTGAATGGTATTATGCCTTGGGGACACATAAAAGAAGATATGCAGTTTTTTAGAAGTACTACTACAGGATATCCTGTTGTTATGGGACGTGTAACCTTTGAATCTTTAGGAGGTAAACCACTTCCTAAAAGAAAAAATATTGTTATATCTTCTAATATTGATAATGAAGTTAAATATGATAATCTTTTTTATGATACTTCATTTGAAAATGCTTTATCTAAATTATTACTAGAAAAATATAATCAAATATTTATTATAGGAGGGGAGTCCATATATAAAAAGGCATTAGATTATGCTGATAGGATTTATCTTACTCATATAGATAAAGATTATAACTGCGATAGATTTTTTCCAGAAATAGATAAAAGTTTATTTAATTCAAATAAATTAAAAAATTTTGTTTATAATGATATAAATGTTGATATTGTAGAATATATTAGATTAAAATAGTTCAATAATAATTTAGATTTATATATTCTTTATTGTTATTATTAATCTAAAATTATTTTTAATATACTTATATATATTGTATAAGTATATTAAAGTATAAATCATCATAGAAATAGTTTTTTACAATATTATTTACAGTAATACTGTTGCAAAAATTACAAATTACTATACAATTTTTTATATATGTAAAATTTTTTGCTGTATATGGTAAAATTATTATTAATATTGAGTAAATAATTTTTATAAGACTTGAATGATTTTATTTAGGAGCTATTTGTTATGAGTAATCTTGATGATTTATTACAATTGGCGAATGACGCTTTTAATTGCGGTGATTATAAAAATTCTATAGAATATTTTGATAAACTAATTTTTTATTATGGAGATATTGTAGAGCTTTATAATAATAGGGGACTTTCAAAAAGCAGTTTGGGAATGTATGAAGAAGCTATTAAAGATTTTAAAAAGGTTATAAGTATAGACCCAAACTATGTTCATGCTTATAATAATATAGGATTGGTTAATCATAATTTAGGTAATTATAAAGAGGCTATTAAGTATTACAATAAGGCTCTGGAATTGGATAATAATTGTATTCAGGTTTATAATAACATAGGGCTTGCTAATCATAATTTGGGTAATTATGAGGAGGCTGTAAGAAATTATATAAAGGCTATAGAAATATCACCTAATGTGCATACATATAATAATATAGGTTTGGTAAAGAATGATTTAGGTCTTTATGAAGAGGCAATAAAAGATTTTAATAAGGTATTGGAATTAGATAAAAATTATTCAAAGGCTTACTACAATATAGGTCTTTCTAAATATAATCTAAAAAAATATGATGAGTCTATAGAATATTTTAATAAGGCTTTAGAATTGGATAGTAATTCTTCTTATACATATAATAACATAGGTATAGTAAAACAGGATTTAGGAAAATATAAAGAGGCTTTAGAATATTTTGACAAAGCATTAGAATTAGATAAAAATTATTCAAAAGCATATTATAATAGAGGGATATCCAAAGTTAATTTGAAATTATATGAAGAGGCTATAAATGATTTTTATAAAGTTATAGAGTTGGAACCAAAAAATTTTAATGTTTACTTCCGACTAGCTTATGTTAAGCTAAAATTAAAATTGTATGAAGAAGCAATAGAATATTATGATAAATACATAGATTGCGATAATGTATCAAATAAAGTTTATTTTTATAGAGGATTTGCTAAATATAAATTGTCAGACTATAAAAATGCAGTAAAAGATTTTGATAAAGCTGATAATAATATTAAAGTTATTGTATTAAAAATGATTTCAAAAATTAAGTCTATATTAAAAAAATAAAAAAGCGAAAGATTAAAAAATCTTTCGCTTTTAATTTCATTAAATATTAAAATGATTCAAAACCATCTGAAGTATCTTTAGAAGTATCAAATGTATTTCCAAACTCATTATCTTTTACAGTTTTTGAAGAAACCTTAGGCATAGTTTCTTCATGATGTTTTTTAATAGGGCTTTTCAATTCTGGTCTTTTTAATTCTGTTTTTTCAGAGGGGCTTGAAGATTTAGGAGCAGAACTTGATTTAGGAGCAGCAGGTTTATTTTCCTGAACAGCTTTAGAATCAGTTGTAGGAGAAGATTTTTTTCTTTCTACTTTTGTGATGTTCTTTTTAACATTACTTCCTCTTAATTTAAAGAATTCCATAGCAGTTACCAATTCTTCTGCTTGTGAGAATAAAGCCTCAGAAGCTGCTGTAGATTCTTCTACTAAAGCAGCATTTTGCTGAGTAGTCATATCCATTTGAGTAATAGCTATATTAACCTGATCAACACCAGCCTGCTGTTCCATAGCTGTAGAACTTAAATCCTGCATAATTTTAGCAGTTTCTTCTATTTGAGCTCTTAAGTTTTGGAATATTTCTTTTGATTCTCTTGCAGTTTCAGTAGCAGCAGCAATTTTTTCTTCAGAATCAGCAACCAAAGCAGTAATATCTTTAACAGAAGTTTGTGTAGTTTGAGCTAAGTTTCTAACTTCAGAAGCAACAACAGCAAAACCTCTTCCTTGTTCTCCAGCACGTGCAGCCTCAACAGCAGCATTAAGAGCAAGTATGTTAGTTTGGAATGCTATATCTTCAATTATTTTTGTAATAGCACTTATTTTTGAACTAGATTCATATACAGCTTCAATATTCTGAGTACTTTCTTCAATAATTCTTCCAGCTTCTTCAATAGCCTTTTTAGAATTAATCATCATGTTATTACCTTCTAAAGTATGTTCAGCAGAAGATTTTATTGTAGAAGCGATCTCTTCCATAGAAGAAGCAGTTTCTTCAAGTCCTGAAGCCTGATTTTCAGTTCTATTTGATAAATCTATATTACCTTGTGCCACCTCATTAGCAGATGCTTTTACGGTATAGGCACTGTCATATACTATTCTTACTTTTTCATTTAATTGATCTAATATATTGATTAAAGCAACAGCAATTTCTCCAAACTCATCTTTTCTCTTTGCAAATCCCGGAGGAGTAGACCAGCTAAGATCACCTTTTGAAAGACTAGTTAAATCTACAGCAAGAAGATGTAATATAGTAGTTATTTTGCTTATATAGAATACTATAACTATAGAAGCTATAATAAGTATTGCTATTGTACCAATAATAGCATATCTTTTCATAGCATTTACATGTGAGAATAATTCATCAGATTCTATACTCATAACAACAGACCATCCTGATATCGGCTCTTTATAAAAAGTAGCTATAGAGTCTTTGCCATTAAAAGGAGATTTAAACTCATAATATCCTGATTCATTTGCAACTGCATATTGTATATAATCGGCATTTCTTAAAACTTCACTTCTAACATGAGAAGGAACAGGGTCAGCTATAACCCATCTGTCTGGGTCTACAATAAATGGGTGTCCAGTATTTCCGAATTTTACAAGATTCAATTCTTTATCTATAAATCCTAACCAATCTATCATTGTTGATATAGCACCAACTATAGTTCCAGCCGAGTTTTTTATAGGGGAGAAAATTTTTACTACATATTTGTTATTATCAGCAGGTGAAGGATCTACTGTAGGAAGTACACTAGACTGACCGGACATAACTTTCTGCCATAATTCTGTTCCGCCAAAATTTCTAGTATTTGGAGAGTTAACAATCTTGCCGTCCAAACTATCAGATACAACATTTCCAGTAGAATCTAATACCACAATACCTTGTATATTATTGTTATTTTCTACAACATTTTTAAGACTTGTTTCGAGAGCAGCTCTGTTTTCTGGCGTTCTATCTTGAAGAAATGTTACTAATTGAGGATATCCTCTGCTTATAGCTTCAGATGTATATATTGACTGTTCTAACCATACATTTATCATTCTCGCATACACTTTAGTAGTAGATTCAAAACCAAATATAGCAGAACTTCTAATACCTTGTGAACCTATTCTAATAAGAAGAGTAACTAATATGATTGTCATTACAGTAACAAGCAGCATTACGAAAAAAGGTATTTTTACCTTCAAGGATTGCAATTTTCTCACTTTCAAACTCCAACGATTTTTCGATTATGTTAAAAAATAAATATTAACATTCCTATATATAATAACAATATTTTTAATGAAGTCAAGATATATTTTTTACATAGTATATAAATTATCGTGAAAATTGTATTTATTTTTTAAAAAAATTACATTTTTTTGTATTCGGCTTCACTTTTTCTTACATATAGGGGCATAAGAGAAAATACATCGTCAAATTTTTTATTTGCTGATAATTTGATAGTGTTTAACGCTTTTATGATATTGTATGAATTGTCTAATTTGTTTATATTATAATTTTTTAAGTTTTCTATGAAAAAGTCAGAATTTTTTGAAAATCCATCTCCGCATAAAGTAATATTTTTATTTGAGGTGTTAATAGAATTAATTATATCCAAAAATTGCTGATAGGTGAGGTCGGCATTCTCTGTTATTTTTTCGTTATCATTGTATATATTGGCATAGACGCTTCCTTTTCTGGCATCTATCATAGCAGCTTTTATACCGTTATATTCTTTTATGTTTTCATACAGAGTATCTAGGCTCGAAATTCCGACTATAGGAATATTTTTTGCATAGCATATAGTTTTTATTGTAGCAAATGCTATTCTTAATGCCGTAAATGAACCAGGACCTATGCCTAATGCTATATATGATATATTATCCAATGTTAGGCCGTTATTAGTTAAAAAATTGTGAAGTACTGGGAGCAGCTCTTCATTATGATTTTTTACATTTTCTTTATTGTATTCTATTATAGAATTATCTTTTTTTTGAATAGCTATAGAAAAGCTAGTAGATACTGTATCGAATGCTAGTATATTGCTCATGACATTAAATCTAATACTAATCCCTTAAGACGCATTACCTTATTTGCTATGGCTATATGGTTTTTCTGCTCTGTCATAATTAATTTATATAATGAATCAAGTTCTTCATTGATTTTTGAAACAACCTGATATTCACGTCCTCTTCTCATATATGATGATACTATTCTTATCCTGTAGGCATCTTTTACTAATTTATCGGTTAATGATCTTATTAAGTCTCTGAATTTTTGAAAATCTTTAATATTGGCACTTTTTTCTAATAGGTTTCCAGCATCGTATATTTGTCTTTTTAATTCGTCTAATTCATAAGAGTATCTTTTTATTTCTTTTTCTTCTTCAAGCATTGCAGCAAATGGAGATGATGATACAGCTGCTTTCATAGATGAAGCCATTGAAGCATCTTGAGAAGTCATAAGTATACTGTTTAAATTCATCTCTCTGTTTCTTCTGTCTTGAACTCTCATTTATTTTTTCTCCATAATTTCAAAAATTAAATTGATTAAAATGTATTATGTTAACTTAACATGAAATCAATAAAATATCAATATACTATAAATCGTATTTTTATTATTTTGCTTTACTATTTTATTTATTGTTAATATATGTATTGTTATATAGTGTTTTTATAAAATTGTAGTTTATTGAAAAAAAAATAAAAAGATTTATAATAAAATAATGTATTTATTTGCAGGCGTTTTATTATGAACAGAGATGAAATTTTAAAAAGATATAATTTGATAGAAGATAATATTAACAGAGTAAAAGAGAAGTATAATATAAATTATGATGTAAGTTTGGTAGCGGTAAGTAAATATTCTTCTATTGAAACAATAAAAGAGTTTTTATCATTAAACATAGACTTGCCATTGGGAGAGAGTAAGGCACAGAGTTTGAGAGATAGGGTAGGGGAGATAGGTAAAATAAGAGACAATGTAAAATGGCACTTTATAGGACGCATACAAAGCAATAAAGTAAAATACATAGTAAAATACGCGGACTTGATACAGAGTGTAGATTCTATAGAGATAGCCGAATGTATAAATAAAGAGGCATTAAAAAATAATAAGATACAAAATATACTGCTTCAGTTTAATATAAGCGATGAAGGTCAGAAGGGCGGATTTACTAGAGATGACTATATAGGAGTATATGAGAATATTATAAAAATGCCTAATGTATCAGTAAAAGGATTAATGGCTATAGGGAAAGACACAGAAGATACTAATGTTATAGAAGAAGAATTCGAGCAGCTTAACATAATATACAAGGAAATAAATAAAAAATATAATAATCCTTTATCAATTCTTTCAATGGGTATGTCATCTGACTATGAACTGGCAATAAAGCATGGTTCAAATATGGTTAGAATAGGCAGCAGCTTTTTGGGCAATTTTTAAATATTTTTGATTTTTCATAATGTAATTAGAGGTTTTAAATAATGGGAAAGAATCAAAAAGAATGGCAGGAAGTTAGGCTAGGGGATATAGGTGAAATTATAACAGGTAATACACCTCCGACTAAAAATACAGAATACCTTGTAAATAATTTAATTTTGTAAATACAAGTTATTATAAAAATTTAAGTACATTTTAATAGACTTGTTTCAAAACTAATTTTATATATACTGCAAGAATTTTATTTTGTCAATTGATGTACATTATACAGAATTATCAATTTTTTTTCCTCACAAAAAAAATTCCGCCAACACCACAGGCGGACTTCGTCGGCACGCAGAGCGAGGCGGACAGGCGTCACAAAAGAACTAGTGGTGCGAAGCCCAGCAATGTTTTAAATTTAAAAAATTAATTTTTACAAACTATATTTGTTTAGCTATATATTCTAAATTTTAATAAACAAAAATAAAGTAATACTTTGCAGATGAAGTCAATATCACTGAAAACGTCTTGGTCTGTCTATAGTTATTAAATAGTTCCAAACATAGTAAAATATAGTATCTTTTGTAGTAAAGTTTTCCACAGCTTCATCTTTTTTTAGTTTTATCATAGCATTAGAGAAAGCCTCATCTTTTTCTAATGCTTCTATTTTTAATGATAATTCATCTGTATGTGACTTTACTTTAGACATAAGCTCTACAGGCAAATTTCGCTCATAGTCTTTGCTTGTTAAAGTTTCAAGTGCGTATTCTATCTTGTCTGGGGTTATTCTTGATGATATTTCTTTTTCTCTTTGAACTTCTGTATTTAATGTATTTTCAGTCCATGTATTAAACTCATTAATCCATTCTTTATATATATTACCGTATTTATCAGATTCTAAAGTATAATCGCTCCTTATATCAGTTGGAAGTATATTTAAGAAATTTTTATATCTTTTTTCCATAGCGTATATAGATCCGCCGTCATTTTTGCATGATATAATTATTAAACTTAATATTAAAAAAAGTGTTATTTTTTTCATTAGTGGATATCCGTAATTTTATTTTTCTTTATTAATGCTAGATTATACTAAAAATTTTTAAGTTTGTCAATTTTAATGTTGTTCTTTTTCTGCACGGGTTCCATACATATTGCATTTAAGTATTCCTTAATTTCTTAAAGTATAGCATAGGAGTATCATAATTTAAAGTAGAATGTATTCTTTTATGA
>NZ_CASEGO010000010.1 GCF_949287625.1 uncultured Brachyspira sp.
GCTAAATTTAGCAATTTATCCCACATATAAAACATAATTAGTACGATTTAATAATAATTTCAATACTTGCACTTTTTGCAACTTTTTGCGGCGGGAAAAGTTGAATAAAAAAAAATTGACAAACTTAAAAATTTTTAGTATATACCTAAACAATTACAATTTGTCAAAATTAATTTTTTAAATTTAAAATATTTGCAGGGCTTTGCCCCACACCCCACTTCTTTTGTGACGCTGTCCGCCTTCGGTGTGGCACAAAGAACCATACGCTGTACTCCTGTGGCGAAAAGACTGCATTTTTAGCCTAAATTTAGGTATTACAATACATTTAATACGTATTTTAAAAATATAAAGTTATAGCAATTGCGTTTTTCGCTCTGCGTGCCGTAGGCAGCAACTTTTTTGTGCGGCAAAAAAGCTGATAATTCTATATAATGTACATCAGTTGACAAAATGAAATCGTTCCAGTATATACTATTTAGTTTATAGATGAGTTACTTTTTGTTAAATTTTTTAAGCACTTTTTATTTTTATAATATTGCCTTCGTAGTCTATATAGATATATTCTTTATTATCGACTTTAAACTCTATTCCTTTGCTTCTTTTGTATATATTATTAATGGTTTTATATTTTGACTTAATTATATTTATTATTTTAGCGTCAATAAACTTTTCAGCTGTGCTAATAGATATTGTTTGTCTATTGCCTATTATAGAAGTCCATTTGCATTTTCTATTAAAGTTAATTGATGAGCCGCCTTCAAAAATTACAGTATACCGTGAAGAAACAGAGGCACTATATACTTTATAGTCATTAAAATATTTATTTACAAACTCTTGAATATTTATGGGTAAAGAAGTGTAGGGTACAAAATTGATATTTCTATCATCATCAAAAAATATAAAAGAAGAAGATATCATATATATAAAAAGTATAAAAATATAAAATACATTTCTTTGCATAAAAATATATCCTTAAATTTATAGTTAATGATACAGTAAAATATAAATATTTCAACACTAAAGAAAAAAGTAAATTTTCGTACTTTTTCTATTGACAAAACAGTAAACATGCTTATAATACCATATTGTTTATAGCACGAAAGAAGACTATTTTTAAAAAGGAGTTTATCATGATTAATATTACGCAAAATACTAAAAACATGGAAAAATCTTTTTTTAAGTATGTTTTGCCTGCAATAATTTCAACTATGCTTGGAGGACTTTATATAGTTGTAGACGGTTTCTTTGTAGGAAATTCTATGGGAGATAATGGTCTTACTGCTATTAATTTAGTTTATCCTATAGCTACTTTAATTGCTGCATGTGCTGTCATGCTTGGTATGGGAGGCTCTGTTATAATGTCTACATACCTTGGAGCAGGCGACAGTAAATGTTTTGATAAAGCCAAATCAAATACTTTTATTACTTTAATACTCGCATGTATGATATTAACTGTTATTTTGCTTTTATTAAAAAATAAATTAATATATCTTCTAGGTGCTAGGGATAATATATTTAAACTTGCTGATGAATATATTACTGTGATAATTTTAGGAGGAAGCCTTCAGATAATATCATATGGAAGCATGCCTATAATAAGAAATTTAGGTAAAACTATTCATGCTATGGCATTTATGGGGGCAGGTCTTATAACGAACATTATACTTGACTATTTATTTTTAATGGTTTTTAAATGGGGAATGTTCGGAGCTGCACTTGCTACAATAATAGCTGAGGGTATTGTAGCTTTAATTTCTCTATATTATTTATTTATAAGAAAAAAATATAGAATAAAATTATCAGACTTTGACTTATCAATGATAAAAAGAGCAATTCAAATAGGACTTTCGCCTTTTGGTTTGGTTATGGCTCCTTCTTTGATAGTAATATTTAATAATTGGCAGTGTATAAAGTACGGGGGATATACAGCAGCTTCTGCATATTCGGTTATAAACTATATATACGGCTCTGTTATATATTTGTTTGAAGGTATTGCAGAGGGCTGTCAGCCTATGATAAGCTATTTCAAAGGTGCTCAAAGAAATGATCTTATGAAAAAAGTATTTAAAAAAGGAGTATTATTTGCTTTGATACTTGCTTCAATTATTTTAAGTATAATTTTAATATTTAAAAATAATTTTGGTATTTTATTTGGTGCTTCTATAGAGACTAATGATATTATAAGCAAAGGATTGGTTTTAATATCTGTTTCATTCATACTTCAGCCTATAGTAAGATTAGGAACAGCTTATTTTTATTCTTCAGGCGAAAGCAGATATTCAGCACTTTTGACTTATATAGACCCTTTATTTATAAGCCCTTTATGTATATTAGTACTGCCTTTATTTTTTAATCTTAACGGGGTATGGCTTGCATTGCCTTTTTCTCAGTTTATATTAATAGCATTATTTATATTTATTTTTTATAATACAAAAGATAAAGATTTTATAAAAAATACAGTATATCAAAATGAATAGTTAAGAAAAAATTAATAGTTAAGAAAATAGGTTTTAAGTAATTATTTTATTATTTAAAACCTATTATTTATAATGCAGATAATGTTTAAGCAATTATAGAAGCTATAAGCATAGATATAAGTTTTATTATTATTAAAAGAGCTAATGAAAATATAGCAGAAGTTAATATAAACTTATTGGCTTTTTCTATATGTCTTATTTCTAAATCTTCTAAATATTCACCTACTAAAGGTCTGTCATACATTTCACCGTCTTTTATATATTCTCCTCCAAGTTCTATATCTAAAGCACCTGCAACACTTGCCTCTAATCTTGATTTATTATTTTTGCCGTCTCTTTTTAATGTTATAAAAGCATTTTTATATTCATATCTTAAAATTTTTGATGTTATAATATGAACAATCGATGTAAAAAAAGAAGGTATTATATTTAATATATAACAAAGTTTTATATTAAATATTCCAAAAATATCATCACTTTTATTTTCGTCTATATAAACTGTGTCTGAAGAGCTTTCAGATAATTTATAAAGAGCTTTATATGCTATACAAAGAGGAGCTCCTCCCAAAAGCAAAAATATTGCAGGGTATATATAATCTTCAGCAATACTTATTACAGTATATTCAATAGTGTTTTTAATAATTTGCTCTTCTTCGATATCTTCTGTATCTATGTCAGTATTTTCTTTAAGCAGAGATTTTGCTTTTTTTATATCATTATTTTTTAAACTGTGATATATATGCGAGCTGATTTCCAAAGGTTTTCTGATGCCTAATGTAATATAACATAATGCCAATTCTATTATCAAACCTAAAATAAAATGAACTTTATATAAAAGCATTAAAAGAAAAAATGGTATTAAAAAACATACAGCTATAATGATTAAAGAAGATAATGTTCCTACTGTAAATGAAAGTATATTATTTTGAGTATTTACTTTTTTTCTAAATAAATCCTCAGCTATAAAATGCAGTCTTGATACAAATACAAAAGGATCAAATTTTACATTTTTAATAAATATATTTAAAAGAAAGGATATAGGTAATATTAAAAGTATTTTCATGTTAATTTATTCCAAATTAAAAGTTATTACTAATAATCATCGTAAAATTAGAACTTTTCTATAATACTTATATAATTTTTATCATCTATTTCTGTATAATACCCGCATCCGTTTTGTAAAAGGTATTCATAAAAGCCTAATTTCTGCTTATCAAATCTGCTGAATATAGACATAATAACACCACCATGCGTTACGACGGCGGTATAATTCATATTATTTTTTTTCATATCTTCTATAATAGATAAATATACCTCTTCTGTTCTTTTGAAGAAGCTATCAGGGGGTTCACCATTTGGTACATTGCTTTTCCAATTAGTTCTAAAAAATTCCTTATAATATGTATTATCTTTTAATTCATCATGATTTTTACCTTCAAAATCACCGAAGCATCTTTCTCTTAAATCATCTACAATTTCTTTATTTTCTTCATAATCATTATCATTGAAATATATTTGAGCAGTCTCCAAACATCTTTTAAGAGGACTGCAGTACAATTTTTGAACTGGTTTATACTTATCTATAATACTTTTTTTATTTATAAGAAAATCTTTTCCAGTATCAGATAATGGAGCATCAGTAGATCCTAGCCATCTTCCTTCAGCATTTAATTTTGTTTGGCCATGACGTATAAATAGTATTTTCATAATGATTACTCCATTTTTTTATTAATTTATTCAGCGTTTAGATTTACATTATAATAGCAGTTTATTTTTTTTCAATAATATTATTGATATTATTTTTATAACTTATGAAATTATGTAAAAATAGTATATGGGTTTATAAATATTATTGACAAATATAGTTATAAAATATAGAATATGCTAACTATATAATTTGGTATATTTATGAACAACACAACACAACACAACACAACAATTTTTCAATAAAATTAATCTTTATTTTTTAGCTATAAAAAAATATTCCCATAATATTGTCTTTATTAATATAAAAAAACACTATTTATTAATATCTTATGTAAAAATAACTAATATAAATATTTTAGGAGAATAATATGAAAAAACTATTATCTATTATTTTACTGATTACAAGCTTGTTTGCTTTATCTTGTAATCATAATAAGTCAAACTCTTCATCAACTAGTCCTATTGGAAAAGTAGGAGAGATAGTGGTAGATCCAAATGGAGTAACACCATTATCAGCAGTTTATACAACAGCGACAGTAAATGCTGCACCTATAACAGTAACAGTTAAAGGTCTTTATGGAGAGCCTGATATAATACATACTTATCAAGCAGGCTATGGTACAGAGTTTGAGATACATGGTATGTTTCCAGAATCTCAGAATACTATTGAAGTTAATGATGGCGGAAGAATAATAACTAAAAATGTTTCTGTAGGATCTTTACCAAATGGAATACAAAAAAAATATGATGTGGAAATTAATAATTTACCAGAAGAAAAATACAAAAATAATCCTGAATTATATTTTTTTAGTCCTAACCAAAATTGGAATGGTTGGAAAGGTATATTAGGAATGTCTGATAATGGATATATAAGATATATTAACACAGTTACTACATATTTCTCAAAAATATATATTAACAATTTGAAAATATCATTTTTTGACACTGCTGAGGGAGGAGATCCAAATTCTGGATTGTATGATTTACTTGGCAATAGAATTATAAAATATTCAACTTCATCTCATCATGATGTTATAAAAGTTCATAATAATTATATCTATTTATCATATTCAACTTGGGGATCAGAGGATAGATTAGTAGAAATAAATAGTGTAGGTTCTAAAGTAAGAGAATTAAGTTTTGGTAAATTAATACAAAATACTTTAGATTTGAAAACTTATCCTGGAGATGAAGCAATATTTAAACAAATAGCATTTGGAGAAGATGTAAATAATATTTATACTGTAAACGGACTGCAAAAATCTGCAGATTGGTTTCATGCAAATTCTTTAGTTTATGATTCGTCAACTGATATTTTATATGTTTCTTCGAGAACTAGAGCTGTACTTGCTATAGATTATAGTGAGTGGAAATTAATATGGTGGATGGCTGATGATACTTTAGCTACAAGTGGAATACCATATAATGTATATTTAAAAGATTTGAAATCATTGGAACCATATAGAGTAAAAGGGGATGTTATTAATGACGGACCTAAAAATCAGCATGCTTTATTTTTACATGAGAATGATAATTTAGGAATGTTTGATAATGGTGGCGATACTACTTATACTTCAGGATCAAGATATGTAGAATATAAAATAACAGGTACTCATGGAAATTATACAGCTCAAAAAGTTGATGAATATAAAGATGCTTCATTATATTCATCAATTATGTCGGATGTAGATTTTACAGGTGAAAATCATCAAAATTTATTATTAACATATGCATATCCAACAGCTAGAATATTAGAAGTAGAAAAAAACAGTAAAAAAGAATTATTTAAATTATCTTTGCCATTTATGACATATAGAGCAGATAAAATGCCTTTGTATTATGATGAAGGTAGGGTTTATTCAGAGGACTGTAACTTGAAAAATTCTAACTGATTTTAATTTGATAAAATGAAATTAAGGCTTAATTACAGTAATGTAGTTGAGCTTTTTATTTTTATATTGTACGAGTGAATTTTTGTAATGAATATTCCGCTTTTTTAATTAGTTTGTTTAGTGTTTAAGTTTAGATTGTAATAGCAGTTTATTTTTTTTCAATAAAATAATGTAATTTTTTAAATTTGGTATTTTACAGTTAAAATATTTTATTTTTAAAAAAGTTCAATATAGGTACGGTATGTATTAAAAATACTATAAAAAATAATTGACAATTTATGTAATTTATGCTATAATCCAAAACTGTAAAATTTTTACCAAAATTTAAAAAATAGGGTATGTGTATGAATTATGAAATATTAGCTGAAAATGCCCGCTTTTTTACAATATCAGCGGCAATACTCACATTGGCTTTCGCATTCTATTTTTATAAATGGATGCGTAAACAGGACGAAGGTAATGAAACTATGAAAGAAATAGCTTCGCATGTACGCTCTGGTGCTATAGCTTATCTTAAACAACAGTATAAAGTTATAGCTTTCTTCTTTGCAGGAGCTTTCATTATTTTTGCTATTCTTTCTTATGCATTAAAAGTGCAAAACCCTTTCATTCCTATAGGTTTTTTAACAGGCGGTTTCTTCTCAACTCTTTCTGGTTTCTTGGGTATGAAAACTGCTACTTATGCATCTGCCAGAACTGCTAATGCAGCAAGCAAATCATTAAACGAAGGTTTAACAATAGCTTTCCGTTCAGGTGCTGTTATGGGACTTACTGTTGTAGGTCTTGCTTTGCTTGACATTTCTTTATGGTTCATAGTGTTAAATTTATGGCTTGATAATAGTTTATTTGGTACAGACTTCCTAAATTTGGCTTCTACAGGAATAGCTAAAGGTACTGCTGAATACACTGCTGCTAAAATGCACTTTGTAACTACTACAATGCTTAGCTTTGGTGTAGGTGCTTCTTTCCAAGCATTATTCGCACGTGTTGGAGGCGGTATATTTACTAAAGCTGCTGACGTTGGTGCTGACTTAGTAGGTAAAGTTGAAGCAGGAATACCTGAAGATGACCCAAGAAACCCTGCTGTTATAGCTGACAACGTAGGAGATAACGTTGGAGACGTTGCTGGTATGGGAGCGGATCTTTACGAATCTTATGCAGGTTCTATACTTGCTGCTATGAGTTTGGGTTCTGCCGCTTTCGGATATATTAATCCTGATGTAAGCCCAATATATGCTGTATCCCTTCCTATGATACTTGCTGCTATTGGTACTCTTTCTTCTATAATAGGTGTATTCTTCGTTAAAACTAAAGAAGGTGCTACTATGGGAGAATTATTAAAATCTTTAAGAGTAGGTGTTTATATAAGCAGTGCTATTATTATAGTTGTTTCTTTCCTACTTGTAAAAATGCTTCTTCCAAACAATTTGGGATTATTCGTTTCTATCATTGTTGGCCTTATAGCTGGTAACGTAGTTGGTTTCTTCACAGAATATTATACAGCTGCTGAATACAAACCTACTCAATGGGTAGCTGAACAATCTAAAACAGGTCCTGCTACTGTTATTATAGGAGGACTTGCTGTAGGTATGCAATCTACTTTAATACCTGTTGTTACAGTAGTTATATCTATAATATTAGCATTTGGTTTTGCAGGCGGTTTCGGTGCTGAGGCTTCTTCTTTCTCTCAAGGTTTATATGGTATTGCTTTAGCTTCTGTTGGTATGTTATCTACTTTAGGTATCACATTAGCTACAGATGCTTATGGTCCTATAGCTGACAATGCCGGCGGTAACGCTGAAATGTCTGGACTTCCTGAGAGTGTTAGAGAAAGAACTGATGCTTTAGACTCTTTAGGCAACACTACTGCTGCTACTGGTAAAGGTTTCGCTATTTGTTCTGCTGCTTTAACTGCTATGGCTTTAATTGCTGGTTATATTGAGGAAATTAAAACTTCTTTAGGAAGAATGATCAATACAGGCAATCTTACTTCTATAGATATAGGTACTGTTCAATACACTGCTAACAGTGCTAAAGAATTATATGACAAAGTTGTTTATAGCTTAGGTATGAATGAGTTTATGAATGCTTTCAATATTCACTTAATGAACCCTAAAGTATTAATAGGTATATTTATTGGTGCTATGTTAGTATTCTTCTTCTGTGCTTTAACTATGAAAGCTGTTGGACGTGCTGCTGCAGGTGTTGTAGAAGAAGTTAGAAGACAGTTTAGAGAAATTAAAGGCTTACTTGCTGGTGAAAAAGGCGTAAAAGCTGATTATGAAAAAGCTGTTCAAATCTGTACTAAATCTGCTCAAAAAGAAATGATTGTTCCTTCTGTACTTGCTATAGTTGTACCTGTTGTTGTTGGATTTATATTTGGCGTACCTGCTGTTATAGGTATGTTAGTTGGTGGTTTAACTTCTGGTTTTGCTATGGCTGTTATGATGTCTAATGCTGGCGGTGCTTGGGACAATGCTAAAAAATATATCGAAGCTGGTAATTTAGGTGGTAAAAAGATAGTTGATGAAAATGGTAACAAAATCACTAACCCTAATCATGCTGCTGCTGTTATAGGGGATACTGTTGGTGACCCATTCAAAGATACTTCTGGACCAAGCTTAAACATTCTTATTAAACTTATGAGCTTAATAAGTGTTGTATTTGCTGGTGCAATAGTTGCTTTCTCACCAAAAATTCAGGCTCTATTAGGTATAGCTGATCAAATTATTAAGTAATCAATTTATTTAATATTAATATATAAGCTGTCTGACTTTAATTAGTTGGGCAGCTTTTTTATTTTAATTATTATTGGTTTAAAGTAATTTACAATATTCATCTTATCTTGTTATTTTTTATATCAATACTTTGGATTTATTATGAAACTATTAAAATATTTTTTATTTGTAAACATTTTAATTATAACTATTACATATACTGCTTTTGCCAGCTTAGAGATAAATTTTAATGGTCATTATGGAATTGCCTTTCCATTTAATTCTATAAAAGTAAATGATAATTATAAAAACACTATTTATGACAGCGTTGATGGTACTTTAGGTTTTGAAGGAGCTTTATTTTTCCAAATAGGAAATTATTTTAAATTATTTGAAGATGATTATACAAGCATTATTAAAGGTGTGAGTTTATTTGGAGATATTGGTTTTAGTATTAATGCTTTGATGTCTGATTATAAAGAAAATAATAGAAAATATACAGAGATACTTGGATTTTATTCTATGCTGGTTGGAGCTACTGTTAAATTAAATTTCAGTAAAATGTCTATAGGATTAGGTACTGGAATATTAGCTCCTTTATATGCTGTTGTTTCTTCAAGTAAATATGGTGGGGTTATGGTAGCACCTGATGATTTAAATAATTGGAATGTTTTTGATATGAGAAATCTATTTAAAGCTCCAATAATGCCTTATATAAAACTTACAGTTGAAGGATTTTTGTATTTAGTTCCTAATTTTGCCGTTACTCTTGGAGGCTATATGATGTATAATTTTGGTATGCAGTACAAAACAGATGTTGTGAATAATAATTTAGGTAATAATATATATAATAAATATAATTTTTCTTCTCTTTCTATCGGATTAGTTTTAGGTATATCTTTGGGCAGATATAATTGATATATTCTTATTTTAGTTTTTATATGAAATTATTAAAAAAAAATTACTTTATACACTATAAAGGTAAAAAAAATATATTTTTATTTGACTTTATGTGATTATAATTTATAATAGATATCTGAAATAATCAAAAAGTATTCATTTCTATTTAGAATATTATTACAACTATTTTTTAATTCTATTAATAATTATTGTTAATTTTTTATAAAAATGAAATATTGAAAAGGAAAATCTATGAAAAAAATTCATTCTATAAGAGTAAAAATGCCTATAGCAATTAGTATTTTAAGTACCATATTTTTAGTTTTAATAGTTGCTATATTATCATACAGATCTCATATTATTATTAAAGATTCCACATTGAACGGATTTAATAATACGGTTAATGGCTATAAGGATATGCTTGATGTTTGGCTTGATGATAATAGGAATTTAATAGAGACTTATTCTGTATCTCCTATAGTGAGAAATTATCTTTTAAATAGAAATGTAGATATTAGAAGTACACTTGCAGAATTTGAAGCTATTAATGAATATGTACTTGACATAGGTATTACAGATACTAACGGCATAATTTTAGATAATGTTAATAATGTAAAAATAGGTGAAAATATAACAACAGTAAGACCTAATATTTTAAATATATTAAAAAACAATAATAATAAAGCATCTTTTGATGATGGTATACAAAGATCAAGTGCTGACAACAAATGGTCGCTTGCAGCTATTTCTGGTGTTAATTATAATGGGGAATATATAGGAAATGTGTATATGATTTTGGATTGGGAGGAACTTGCCGTAAAACTTCAGGATTTGAAATTACCAGAAAGAACTAGAATATTTGCTATTGATGATGAAGAGACTGTTTTACTTGACACCAAAAACGAAATTAATACGAAAGCAAATGAGGCTTATGGAGAAATTATAAATAGCGGTTTATCATCAGGTGTTATGAATTATATATCTTCTGTAAGTAATGATCCTAGAACAGCAGTTTACAGCAGACTTCAAAATTTATCTTGGTATTTAATTATGGCTATGGACGATAATATTATTTATAAAGATAATAATGATTCTATAAAAATATCTATTATTATATGTATTTTATCTATCATTTTTATTAATATATTTGCTTTTATTTATATTAAAAGAGTTACACACCCTCTAAAAGTATTAATGAATCATGCTACCAGTATATCAGAGGGAAATATCAGCATAAATACTAAAAGTGCTTATGCTAAAGATGAGTTTGGAGAATTAGAAAGGGTTTTTGATATTATGAGCAGCAGACTTGCAGAGGTTGTTTACAATGTTAATAACGCTTCTAAAGAGATAATGGCAGCAGCAGAAAATATGATGGAAAGCAGCAGTGAGTTATCAGCAAGGACAGACAATCAGTCATCTAGTTTAGAAGAAACAGCAGCTAGTATTGAGGAAATGGTTTCTAATATAAAGATTTCAGCTGAGAACTCTATTCAGGGTAAGGATATGATGTCAGAGGCTATCACATTTATTGAAGATGCAGCAAATATTATATCACAGACTGCTTCAAATATAGAAGAGGTTTATCAGTCAAGTGAGAAAATAAAAGATATTACAAAGATTATTGAAGATATCGCTTTTCAAACTAATATACTTGCTCTTAATGCTTCTGTAGAGGCAGCAAGAGCTGGAGATCATGGTAAAGGTTTTGCTGTTGTTGCTTCTGAAGTAAGAAATCTTGCTCAAACTACTCAGGCTTCTGTAAAGGATATCACAGCATTGGTAGATAATACTTCAAATAAGATAGATGTGGCAACTAATACCGCTAAACAATCGCAGGATATATTTGCAAAACTTCAAAATAAAGTATTGGAAACTTCAAAGCTAATGGAAGATATTACTTCAAATGCCATAGAACAGCAGTCTGGAACTAATCAAATAAGTACTGAAGTTAATAATATGGAAAGTGCTACTACTCAGAATGCTGCTTTAGCTGAAAACTCAAGTGAGATATCAAAAAGTTTGCTTGAAAAAGCTAGATTTTTAGAAAGCAGTATTGAGTTTTTTAAGATTTCTAATAATTAAATAAGGTACTTATTTCAAAAAATAATAAGCAATATTAACTATATACCTAAACAAACTGTATTTGTTTAGGTATATAATAAAAAATTCACTGGATTTTCTTTATATTTTCTTGGCATATTCAAATACAGTATTATTTATTCTTATCAAATGTCAATGCTTATGAACTATATTTTATATTTGTTTAACTATTATACTATAAAGATATTTCTTTTTTACCAGTTAATTTGAAAAATATTATTATAGATATAACTGTTGTAATTGTCAGTATTGTAGCAAGTGCAGCAGCAGGTCCGTATGTTCCCTGTACAACAGCCTGATAAATTGCAATTGACATAGTCCTAGATTTTACCACATATAATATAACAGAAGAACTAAGTTCATTTATTATTGTTATCCAGCTTAATACAGCACCTGATAAAACTCCCGGAAGCATCATAATCAATGTTATTTTATAAAAGGTTTTGATAGGAGAAGCCCCCAAACTTATAGAAGCCTCTTCATAGCTGTTATCTATTTGATACAATATTGCCGAACTAGATCTTAAAGTATAAGGCAGTCTTCTTATAGATAATGCTATTATAATGATAATAGGAGTTCCGCTTAATATTAAAGGCGGTTTATTAAAAGCTAAAAGAAGAACTATTCCCAAAATAGAACCTGATATTATATACGGAAGCATTGATATTGTATCTATTATATCCGTAATAATATTTTTTCTTTTTGTAGAAACATATGCTAAAAGTACTGATATTATAATAACTATTAATATGCTCACAAAGCCGTATACATATGTATTTTTTATGGCAGAAGAAAATGAATCAAAAATGGTTTTGTAGCTTTCCAACGAATAACCTTTAAGAAATATAGTTCTGTTTGTTTTTAAAAAAGAAGTATATATTACAGTAATCTGAGGAAGTATAGAAGCTATTACTATAATGTATAAAAAAGAATATAGTGATACAGCTTTTATTCCTTTTAGTTTTTTAGGCTTGATTGTATTAATAGATTTCATAGAAAAAGATTTTTTATTGATATAGTATTTCTGAGTTAAAAACATTATAGTAGTTATAAATACCATTAATGTTGCCATAGCGGCAGAAAAATTAGCATTCCCTCCAACTTCATTAATAAACTCAGAGTATATTAAAGTAGGTATAGTTCTATATCCTTCTCCTATTAACATAGGAGTTCCGAAGTCTGATAAAGCATTCATAAATACTATTAAAGAACCAGCAAGTATTGTAGGTGTTATTAAAGGCAGTATAATACTAGTAATTTTTTTAAAAGAAGAAGCTCCCAAACTTTCTGAAGCCTCTATCAAAGAAGAATCCATTTTTCCCAAAGCACCTGAAACATACATAAATATAAAAGGGTATAATTTTAAAGTAAAAACTAAAAGTATTCCTGCAAATCCGTATATGTTTGGTATTTTTATTCCTAAAGTTTCAAATGATTTTGTTATAACTCCGTTTCTTCCTAAAAGCATTATCCAAGAATAAGCACCTATAAATGCAGGAGACATCATTGATATTATTATTAATATTTCTAAAAATCTTTTGCCTCTTATTTGATAAATAGTCATAAAATATGCCATCATAGTGCCTATTATTATAGTTAATATTGTTACAGATATCGTTACAGTGAAGCTGTTTATTAAAGATTTATAATAGTATTTCTTCGAAAAAAATATTATAAAATTTTCTAAAGTCCATTTTCCAGTTTCAGAGCTTTTAAAAGCACTTACAAATAAATATAATAAAGGATATACTATAAATATAGAAAATATAACAGCAATTACGATAGTAACAATATTCCAAAAATTAAGATATTTATTCATGTTTATTAGTCCCTATTCATAATACTTATACCGTTAATATCAAATATATTTATTTTTTTTATATTCGGCTTTAAATAAAGAGTTTCTCCTATATCATAAACTTTTTCATCTGATGATGAGCTTTGAGAATATTCTATTGATGACTGATTATCCAATATTTCATCTTTTTCAAAGTATAATGAATAATTTATGTATTTTCCTAAAAAAGTTTTTGATAATATTTTAGTTTTTACAGCATTATCTTTATCATCGGATATATAAAACTCTTCTGGTCTTATAGAAACTATTACTTTATCATCATGTTTAACAGTATCAATTATATTATTAATTTCAAATTTATAACCATTCATAAAGCATACAAATGTTTTTGAGTTTTCTTTTAATATTCTTGCATTAAATAAATTTGAATGTCCTATGAATGTAGATATAAAAGTATTTACAGGTCTTGAATATATATCTGTAGGTTTTCCTATTTGCTGTATTACTCCTTTATTCATAACTGCAATCGTATCTGATATAGCCAATGCCTCTTCCTGATCATGAGTTACATAAACGGTTGTTATTCCTATATGTTTTTGTATCTCTCTTATTACATCACGCATTTCTATTCTTAATTTGGCGTCTAAATTTGATAATGGTTCGTCCATAAGAAGTACATTAGGCGATATTATAATTGCTCTTGCAAGTGCCACTCTCTGCTGCTGACCTCCTGATAAATGTTCAGGCAGTCTGTTTTGATATTCTTCAATTTTTACTATACTTAATATCTCATCAACTTTATTTTTCATAGACTGTTTAGGTTCTTTTCTTAGTTTTAATCCGTATTCTACATTTTCCCTTACAGTCATATGTGGGAATATAGCATAGTTTTGAAATACCATTCCTATATTTCTTTTATATGCTGGTATATCATTAATTATTTCATTATCAAATTTTATTGTTCCGCTTTCTATGGTATTGAATCCAGCTATCATTCTTAATAGAGTTGTTTTTCCGCATCCTGAAGGTCCGAGCAATGTAAAGAACTCACCATTTTTTATTTCCAATGATAAATTAGGTATAATTGTAGTTTTATCATATTTTTTTAATACGTTTTGAATAGATATAGATACGCTCATATTATGCCTTATATAAATTTATAACATCATTATACTTTTTTAAAATATAATGATGTTATAACTATTTAATTAATAACTAGTAAACAATTCTTTAAATTTATCAAGCCATTTTTTTGTATTAGATTCTACTACGGCAGGATCTTCAACTATAATATTTATTTGTTCCATAGGAATCATTATATCAGATTTTTCAGTATCGCCTCTTACAGGTCTTCTATTTAAATCTTTAGCAAGCATATTCTGTGCTTCCAAAGTAAGACAGTAATCTACGAATTTTTTAGCATTATCTATATGTTTAGCATTTTTTACTATACAAATAACATCAGGAGTAGATCTTACACCCTCTTTCATATATACTATTTTTACAGGAGATCCGGACTGCATATATGTAATTCCAGCCTCTTCATAAGTAAGTCCTACAGCATATTCTCCATCAGCAACACCTTTATAAACACCTGAAGAACCGCTTGTCAATTTACCGTCCAAGTTGGCACATAATTTGTCTACATAGTCCCAGCCTTGTTCAGGGTCTCCTTTTCCTATAGCATAAAGTATATTTACTAAATGTTCAAAAGCTGATGAAGAAGCAGAAGGATCAGCAAATATAATTTTTCCTTTTAATTCTGGATTAAGTAAATCCTCATAACCTTCTACTTTTATATTTCCTATTAGATTTGTATTGATTATTAATATACTAGGAACCTGAGAGAATCTTGATATTGAACCCTCAGCATTTTTTAAGCCTTCCATAACATTGGCATCATTTGTAGATACATAAGTTTCAAATAAATCAGCTTTATATCTTACACCGTTTAATGAAGGTCCCCACAAAATGTCTGCTACTGGATTATTTTTTTCAACTTCAATTCTTTTTATTAGTTCTCCAGTTACAGCTGTAATTACATCAACTTTAACATCAGGGTTTTGTGCTTTAAAACCATTAACCATACTATTAATAAGTTTTTCTGGGTGAGGTGTATATATCACCAAACTGTTTTCATCATTTTGAGCAGCAGTATCATTTGCCTTATTAGAGCATGAAACTGATAACATAGCAATTGATACCAATAAAAAGCATATTATTTTACTTTTCATTAGCGTTTCTCCTAAATATTTGTAATTTTATGACTAATATTTTATTATTATATTATTTTTTTGTCAAGATAAACATACAGATTTGATATATTTTTAATTTCTTAATTTTATAATATCATTTTCATTTTTATTTTTGTAAATAGCTTCTTCTTTATCATTATTTATTATTACGAATTGGCATTTTCTATCTTTGGCATTGTAGTAATCGGAATGTGAGGAACCATATCCTATATATCTAAGTCTTTCTCTCTCTATACCTTTTTCTATTAATTTATCAAATATTGTTTTTGCTCTGTTTTCAGATAAATATATATTATAATTAGAATCTCCAGTATTATCACTATGACCTTCTATTATAAGATTAACATTATTACTATTTAAATATTTGTATATTTCTTCTATACCTTCATCATATTCTTCTTTTAATTCATAAGAATCAAAATCAAACTCTATAATATTATGAGTTAGCAATACTTTATTATATTCATTATTTATAATTATAGTCTCTTGTTGTTCTAGTTCTTTATTTGTATCGCTTATTTCTGCATTTATAATTGCAGCTTCTTGTTCCATTTCTATATCATTTGTTTCTGCAGTATATTTTTCTTCACTGCTTTTTGCGAGATTAGCAACATTTACTATTTTTTCTTCCTCAGTATAAGTTTTTGAAGCTGTTTTTACATATTCATTATTATCATTATAAAGAACTGCATGAAGCTGTTTGCTAAATGCCAATACAATGACATGCTTATTTGTAGAACATGATATAACAGTAGTAAAAATTAATAAAACAATTAATAGTAATAATTTATTTTTCATAATTCACTTCTTATAATTAATTTTATCTAATTGTAAATCTTGCTCCAAGTAAAACCTCATGAGCATTATTAAATCCAAATCCAATAATATATCTGTAACCTAAATCTATAGCAAACCAATCAAGTATATTATACACTATTCCTGCATTTATACCAAATACAAAAGAACTTCTTGTAATTATCGTTTCTCCAATATCTGTATTTTCATAATTATATTTAGTTTGGAATAATCTGTTTCCTATAGATAATCCTATATACAAGTTCATAAGAGGGGTTCTTTGATAAAGCACTTTTGAAGTAACAGTATCCAACTCACTGTTTTTTAGAAAAAATACATTTATATCATAATAAATACTTCCCATTATATTTTGCATAAAATATCCTTTATCTTTTCCTGATACAAACCCTTGAAAAGTATATTCTAAATCAATTCTAAGCGGTATTAATCTTGTTTTTCTAAATAAATCATATCCTACAGCAAGCCCGCCGCCTATATAGTTGTTTTTTTCATAAACAACACAGCCTTTTTCTAAACTGGCTTTTTCATTCGTAGTTTTTAAAGCTTCATGCTTAAAATTTAATTTAGGTGCTATATAAAGACCTGAAAATGTTGCTGAAAATAAATTTTTATTAGTAAATGCAGCAATAAAAAATAATAATATAATAACAAAACGTTTCATTATAACACCCTTTATTTTAAATAAACAAAATTATTAGTTACAATAAGTAAATGTTCTAAGTTTCTATCAAAAGCATTAACCATTTCTATTTTTTCATTATAGGAATAAAAACTATTAGAATAATGGTTATTAAAATTATAACTTCCTTTAAGATTAGTTTGAGGCGGATGTATAGTCATTTCTATATTAGGTATAGGCACTACAACTAATGTTCCTGTTTTGCAGGATATAAGTATAAAAGTTATAATTATAATTAATAATGCTGTATTTTTCATAAATTACTTCCTAAGGTCAGGTATTGGGAATCTAGCAGCTATTGCAAATTCATGGGAGAGAACATTATCAAGTCCGTATAATAGCCTGTATCCAAAATCTAAATTAAGAAAACTAGTAACATATATATCGATACCAACAGCACCCCCTATTGCAAATACTGCTTTAGGTACAGTTACAGTGGCTTTAACTTTTCCAGCATCTTCAAACCATCTGTCATAAGTGTTAGCATTTATTTTTGTACCCATAAGAAGCCCTAAATATAATGACATAATAGGAGTTCTTCTATATATTTCTTCAGCGGTAATAGTTCTTAATTCGCTTTTCTTAATATGGTATACATGAAGACTATAATAAGCTCCTGCTAATATGCTGTGCTGAGATTGTTTTACTATATTATTAATATGATAATTTCCTGTCATTCCATCTTTAAAAGTATATTCTAGTTCTAATCTTAATGGTAAACTTTGTTTATATTTGTAGAAATCAAATCCAAAAGAAAAACCTGCACCAAGATAATTATTCATTATTTTTTGATTTTTTGTATTTTTAAAACCAGAATCATTAAAGTTATAAACTATCTTAGGAGCAAGATAAAATGATTCAATTAATGGAAATAAAGATGAACTCATAAAGCAAGTAATTATTAATACTAATATAATTCTTTTCATATCAAAAACCTTAAAAAACATTACAATTTTAAAAAGATATACCAACTGCCAATCTAGGAAGAGGTATTAATCTAATACCCGGAGTAAAAGAATATCCTATATCAAGCAAAGATATATCTATAAAAGGGCGTACTTCCCAATCAGAATTAGAAAATAAATCTATTCTAAATCCCATTTCACCTGATATATAAAAATCATATACGGTTGTTTTTTTATATCTTATAGATCCGTCATCTCTTAATTCCTTACCATTTACTATAAATGTAGTCATACCAACTTTAGGAAGAAGGAAAAATCCGCTTGGCTTATCGTTTTTATTAAAATAAAATCTTACACCTATAGATGCAGGTATTGCTATTGTACTTCCATTATAGAATTTGCTTAAAATAGCAGAACCTATAATGTTTCCTGTAGCAGGATCAGCAGCAGGTTCTCCATAATCGCCGTAATGAGTATCAAAGGCATAAAAACCTAAAGTTACATCAAGTGATTGTTTAGGCAGATATGTATAATTGTATGATAATCTTATACCAAACTTACCATCATAAAATTTTCCGCTTGCACCTTCCTGAGCTTTAAATACCAAGTCTGTAATTATTGGTATAGTTCCCATAGAAAATAAAGTTGTTCCAAAGTCTATGCCTAAAGAATGTTTTAAATAAGTCTGAGCATTAACAAATGCAGATGATATAAAAATTAATAAGGATATAAAAATAATAATTTTCTTTATACTCATAATTCAAATCCATTAAAATCTTAAACTAAATCCTATTCTAGGAAATAAAGCAAATCTTATATTAGCGAGATATTTAGCCCAGTCTGGGAAACTGCTCCAAGCAGGTATATTAAATGCAGAGAAACCTGTTGTAAGAGAAGTAACTCCTCCCGTTACAGTATTATATACATTTCCAGTCCAAGGTCTTACATAATAACCTATTTCAAGAATAGCTATATCTATAGTTGGTTTAACTCTCCATTCTCTAGTAGGGAATAATTCTATATTCCAGCCTAATTCGTAAGAAATATATAATGCAGCATCATGAACAGTATGTTCCGTTTTTATTCCTGTCAAACCATTTTCTGTAGATACAGTATAGAAGAAAGCATCTATGCCGAAATGAAATGCATTATAAAATTGTCTTTTAGGTCCGTAAAATTTTACTCCAAATGATGCAGGCATAAATATAAATGAGGCTTTAAAGGAAGTATCTGTTCCTACAACACCGCTGTAAGCTCCTTGCCCTAAATCTTCTAATAGTTTTCCAGCATTTTCTTTTGAAATTATTAAACTATAAGTACTTGAATAAACTCCTATTCCTACATCTAAAGCTATTTGATTATGAACAAATAATGAATATAAAATAGATGGTATATACCAAGCAGAACCTTTAGCATCAGCATAATCAAAATATTTATTTATATTTCCTAAATCCATTCCTATTAAACCGCTTAAATTTACACCATTGTTCACTATAGTATTAAATAACAAAGGATAAAATACAGCACCTCCCGGATTAAGATTAACACTAATCATCTGTCTCCCTTTTATCCAGCTGTAATCATCTCCTGTTACTTCTGTAGATAGGGGCAATCCCTTAGCAAATAATAAAACATTAGAATAAAATAATAGAGATAATAAAAATAATAGCTTTTTCATAATTAATAACTCAATATATTTATTTTATAGCTTCGCCATCAGTAAATTTACCGCTTGATTTTGATAATATACTTTCAATTTCTGATCTTTTTTCAGCAGATAAATTAGTACCTGCTAATATTTTCTCAGAATCACTTAAATCTATTTTATCAGCACCATTATCTATTACTGATGATATTAAATTACCGACAACAGCTTCTCCGCCTTCATCATCAAGAACATCAAGTATGGCATCTACTGCATTTTTGGCATCTTCGTCCATCTTTACAACATAAAGCTCATCGCCTACAGGAGTAGCAATTATATATCCGTTGTTAGAATCTTTATATACGGCACCTATACCTAGTACGGGCTCATCAAAAGTATAATCACCGTTAAGTCCTTTGCTTCCAGATATTGTTAATTTATTGCCGCTTGCTGAAGCTCCAGCCCAATTACCGCTTTGCATTTTTGAAAGTATTAAATCATCACCTGGTTTTGTTATTTTTATGCCGTAATCTTTAGTACATGAAATTGATAAGAGAATTATTAATATAAGTAATATATTTTTCATCGTATATTTCCATAAAATAATCTATTATTTAATAGAGTGATATTGTAAACTAATATTATAATATTGCAATAAATTTTTGTAATTTTATTTTTAGTTTTTTAAAAAAATTTTATAAAATCTAGTATTATGCATATAATAGTATATTGTATATTAGTACATTTAAATAAATACGTAAAAAATATAAAAGTTTTGTAATTTTTTATCATAAATAAATTTTTTTATGATTATTATAAAATTTAATTAACTTAAAGATTTTTAAGATATGATTTTATTTAAGAAAATAATATTATGATTGTATTTATTTTTTTGAAAATTTTTATTCTTTCATGCTTTTTTGTTTTTCTTTTTTATCTATTACAGCTCTGCTTGAGAGTTCGTTTTTTATATCATTAATAGTTATATTTTTTTCAACCATTAATACTAGGGTGTGGTATAATAAATCAGATATCTCGTATATTGTTTCTTTGTTTGAATCATTTTTAGCACCTATTATAACTTCAGTGCATTCTTCTCCGACTTTTTTTAATATTTTGTCAATACCGCTGTTAAATAGGTATGTAGTATATGAACCTTCAGTTTTATTGATTTTTCTTCCCTTTATTAGTTTATAAAGTTTATCTATAGAAAAATCTTTATAATCTTCTTTTGAGAATATATCATTAAAGAAGCAGGATTCGCTTCCAGTGTGGCAGGCAGGACCATCTTTTATTACTTCTACAACTAAAGCATCATTATCGCAGTCAGTTTTTATAGCCTGTATATGCTGATAATTTCCAGAAGTTTCACCTTTTCTCCATAGTTCTTGTCTGCTTCTGCTGTAGAAACAAGTTTTACCCTCATCAATACTTATTTGCAGGCTTTCTTTATTCATATATGCCAGAGTTAATACTTCTTTTGTATAATAGTCAACAACTATTGCAGGTATTAAACCTTTGTCATCAAATTTTAATTTTTCTATTTGGTCTTGGCTTATATAATTCATAAATTAAATCCTAAATTTCTGCAAATATTATTGAGAGTAATTATGCTATAATTATAGTTTTTTTGCAATATTTATTAATGAAGATTTTTTAATAAAATCAGTATTTTTTATAAAAAATTATAAATATATAAGTACAATAAGTTCATTTTTTTTGTAAAAAAAGATAAAAAAGTATTAAAGCCTATTGATTTTTTTGTATAGCTGCTTTATAATGCTAAAACTTTCATAAAAGCGATTAAAGCGTATAGTATGTTTTCTCACTTTATTAATTAGGTTTAATACTATAATTGCTCAGTTTGTAAATACTGTTTCGTTTGAAGTTTTAATTTAATTAAAAAGCAGATGGCGTCAATTCGATTGGATTGGCTTGTAAAAAGAAAAAATAAAAAAATTAGAGGTTTTGTATTTTATGCCTACAATTAATCAATTAGTAAGAAAAGGTCGCAAGCGTATGATAAATAAAACAAAATCGCCTGCGTTAATGAAATGTCCGCAAAGAGAAGGGGTTTGTACTCGTGTAACAACAACTACGCCAAAAAAACCTAACTCAGCTATGCGTAAAATTGCCCGTGTAAGAGTAACGAATGGTATGGAAGTTACAGCTTATATACCTGGTATAGACCATACGCTTCAGGAGCACAACCGTGTACTTATAAGAGGCGGTCGTGTAAAAGACTTACCTGGTTGCCGTTATCACATAGTTCGCGGAAGCCGTGAAGCTACTGGTGTTGAAAAAAGAATGAAAGCTAGAAGTAAATATGGTACTAAGAAACCAAAGGCTTAATGGAGTAAAATAATATGGCTAGAAGAAGAAGAGCACAAGTTAGAAAAATAGATGCTGATCCTATTTACGGCAGTGTAGTGATTAGTAAATTTATTAATAAATTAATGTATGATGGTAAAAAAAGTAAAGCTGAAAATATATTTTATAAAGCTATGGATTTAGTTAAACAAAAAACAGGTAAAGATGGCTTGGAAGCTTTTAATGAAGCTATAAATAATATTAAGCCTCTTGTGGAAGTAAAATCAAGAAGAGTTGGAGGTTCTACATATCAGGTTCCTGTTGATGTAAGACCAGACAGACAAAATTCTTTAGCTTTTACTTGGCTTATAGATGCTTCAAGAAAAAGAGGCGGAAAAAGCATGATAGAGCGTTTATCAAATGAAATAGTAGATGCTATAGACGGAAAAGGTCAGGCAGTTGCTAAGAGAGATACAGTTCATAGAATGGCTGAAGGTAACAAAGCGTTCGCACACTTCAGGTGGTAGTTTTTAAGGAGAGAGTTTAAGTGGCACGTCAAATTTCATTAGAAAACACACGTAATATTGGTATTATGGCTCACATTGATGCTGGTAAGACTACTTTGAGTGAGCGTATTCTTTATTTCACTGGTAAGACTCATAAAATAGGTGAAGTACATGAAGGTGCAGCAGAAATGGACTGGATGGAGCAGGAAAGAGAAAGAGGTATTACTATTACTTCGGCTGCAACTACTTGTTTTTGGAATGGACATAGAATTAATTTGATAGATACACCTGGGCACGTTGACTTTACTGTAGAGGTTGAAAGATCTTTAAGAGTATTAGATAGTGCGGTTGGTGTTTTTTGTTCTGTAGGCGGAGTTCAGCCTCAGAGTGAAACAGTATGGAGACAAGCTAGTAATTATAAAATTCCTAGAGCTATATTTGTTAATAAAATGGACAGAATAGGTGCTAATTTCTATGCTGTTTTAGATCAGACAAGAGAAAGATTAAAAGCTAATAGTCACCCTGTTGTTATACCTATAGGTGCGGAAAGTAATTTTGAGGGTGTTATTGACTTGGTAAATATGAAAGAAATAATTTGGGTTTCTGAAGACGGCATGAAAATGGAAGAGAGAGAAATCAGAGCCGAATTAAAAGAAAAAGCAGAAGAATACAGAAACTCATTATTGGAAGCAATTGTTGAATATGATGATGATGCTATGAATAAGTTTTTTGAAGGAGAGGAAATAGATGTTCCTACTATAAAAAAACTTATAAGAACAGCAACATTGACAGCAGACTTCTTCCCAATGTTCTGCGGTACTGCATTCAAAAACAAAGGTATTCAAGTATTAATTAATGGAATAGTTGATTACTTGCCTTCTCCAGTAGACAGATCAGAAATAGAAGGTACTGATTTAGACGGTAATGTAGTAAAAAGAAAAATATCAGATGATGAGAAATTCAGTGCATTAGCATTTAAAATAATGACAGACCCTCACGTAGGAAAAATAGCTTTCTTCAGAGTTTATTCTGGTATATTAGAAGCTGGTTCTTATGTGTTTAATGCAACAAAAGGTAAAAGAGAGCGTATCGGAAGAATACTTCAGATGCATGCTAATAAAAGAGAAGAGATTGATACAGTATATGCTGGTGATATAGCAGCAGCAGTAGGGCTTAAAGAAACAACAACAGGTGATACTTTATGTCCGGAAAATGCCCCTATAATACTAGAAGCAATCAACTTCCCAGAACCAGTAATTAACGTTGCTATAGAGCCTAAAACAAAAGGCGATAGAGATAAAATGTCAATAGCTTTATCAAGACTTGCTGAAGAAGATCCAACATTCAGAGTAACTTTTGATGAAGAAACAGGACAGACAATTATCGCAGGTATGGGTGAGCTTCACTTAGAAATTATCTGTGATAGAATGAAAAGAGAATATAAAGTTGAGGCAAATGTAGGACGTCCTCAAGTATCTTATAGAGAAGGTATCAAGAAAACAGTTGAAGTTCAAGGTAAATTTGTACGTCAGTCTGGCGGTAAAGGTCAGTACGGAGATGTATGGCTGAGAATTGGTCCTAATGAACCTAATGCAGGATTTAAATTTAATAATGAAATCGTTGGAGGAGCAGTTCCAAGAGAATATATACCTGCAGTAGAAAAAGGCTGTGTAGAGGCTATGAATACAGGTGTACTTGCTAACTATCCTATGCTTGATGTTATAGTATCAGCTTATGACGGTTCATTCCACCCAGTAGACTCATCAGAAATGGCATTCAAAATTGCTGCTTCAATGGGATTTAAAGAAGGCTGTAAAAAAGCAGATCCTTATTTGTTAGAGCCTATGATGACAGTAGAAGTTGTAACTCCAGAAGATTATATGGGTGATATAATAGGTGACTTAGCTTCAAGAAGAGGTCAGGTTCACGGATTTACAGATAAATCAGGTTATAAATCAATCAATGCTACAGTACCTCTTGCAGAGATGTTCGGTTATACAACAAGTATAAGAAACGTTTCTCAAGGTAGAGCAAGCTATACAATGCAGTTCTCACACTATGAGGAAGTGCCTAAAAATGTAGCAGATGAGATAATCGGTGCTAGAATGGGTAATAACAAATAAGTAACTAAAAAGGTTACAAGTTAGATATAAAAATTAAATTTCCTAAAGGATAAATAATTGGAGGATTAAAATGGCTAAAGGAACTTACGAAGGTAAAAAGACACACGTAAACGTTGGTACTATCGGACACGTAGACCATGGTAAAACAACATTAACATCAGCAATAACAGCAGTATCATCTGCTATGTTCCCAGCAACAGTACAGAAAGTTGCTTATGACTCAGTAGCAAAGGCTTCTGAAAGTCAAGGTAGAAGAGACCCAACAAAAATATTGACAATCGCAACATCACACGTTGAATATGAATCAGACAATAGACACTATGCTCACGTAGACTGTCCAGGTCACGCTGACTACATTAAAAACATGATTACTGGTGCTGCTCAGATGGACGGTGCTATATTGGTAGTATCAGCAGAAGACGGTGTAATGCCACAAACAAAAGAACACGTACTTCTTTCAAGACAAGTAGGTGTAAATTACATCGTAGTATTCTTAAACAAATGTGATAAATTAGATGACCCAGAAATGGCAGACATCACAGTAGAAGAAGTAAAAGACGTATTAAATCACTATGGTTTTGACGGCGATAAAACTCCTATTATTAAAGGTTCTGCTATTAAAGCTATTCAAGCTATTGAAGCAGGTAAAGATCCTAGAACAGATCCAGATTGTAAATGTATATTAGATCTTTTAAATGCTTTAGATACATATATTCCAGATCCAGTACGTGAAGTAGATAAAGACTTCTTAATGTCAATCGAAGACGTATACTCAATTCCTGGAAGAGGTACAGTTGTTACTGGAAGAATTGAAAGAGGTAAAATCAAAAAAGGTGATGAAGTTGAAATCGTTGGTATCAGACCTACTCAAAAAACAACTTGTACTGGCGTAGAAATGTTCAAAAAAGAAGTAGAAGGTATAGCTGGTTATAACGTTGGATGTCTTTTAAGAGGTATTGAACGTAAAGCAGTAGAAAGAGGACAGGTATTAGCTAAACCAGGTACTATCACACCTCATAAAAAATTCGAAGCAGAAGTTTATATCTTGAAAAAAGAAGAAGGCGGAAGACACAGCGGTTTCGTAACAGGTTACAGACCACAAATGTACTTCAGAACAACAGACGTAACAGGTGTAATCAACTTACAAGAAGGTTCACAAATGATTATGCCAGGTGATAATGCTAACTTAACTATTGAACTTATCACACCAATCGCTATGGAAGAAAAACAAAGATTCGCTATACGTGAAGGTGGTAAAACAGTAGGTAATGGTGTTGTAACAAAAATATTAGAATAATTAAAGTAGAGAAATAAAAGGGTATACCTTTTTTATTAAAGATATACCCTTTAATAAATTAAGAGAAAGCGAGTAATTCAAGCTATGAAAGAACAGAAAATACGAGTTAAACTAAAAGCCTTTGATATTGAGCTTATTGATCAATCAGCTCAGTCTATAGTAGCTAGTGTAAAGAAAACAGGTGCTAGAGTATCAGGACCTATACCATTGCCTACAAGCATACGTAAGGTAACTGTAATAAGAAGTCCGCATGTAAATATTAAATCAAGAGAACAATTTGAGATGCGTATATATAAGAGATTAATAGATATCTTTGATGTAACTCCTCAAACAACAGAATCTCTTAAAAAATTAGCGCTTCCAGCTGGGGTTGATGTTCAGCTTAAATAAGCGTTTAATTAAATATTAAAGATAAAGCTCTTTACTACGTTTTATCTGTAATAGTTTGAAACAATAGAAAAGTAGTAAGTAAAATCATTATAGAGGATTCGCCGATGGTAGGAATAATTGGCAAAAAATTGGGCATGACAACAGTTTTTGATGAAACTGGCAATGCAATAGCAGTAACAGTAGTAGAAGCTGGTCCATGCACAGTTATGCAGATAAGAGATAATGAGAAAGATGGCTACAGTGCAATTCAATTAGGCTATGGTGCCGTAAAAGAAAAGCATTTGAAAAAGCCACAAATAGGTCAATTTAAAAAAGCAAATTTAGAGCCTAAGAAATATCTAAAAGAGTTCAGAATGGACAATACTAGCTCATATACAGTAGGTCAGGAACTTAAAGCAGATGTATTTCAAGCAGGCGATTTTATAGATGTTAGTTCTTTGAGTAAAGGCCGCGGTTTTGCAGGCGTAATGAAAAGACATAATTACGACGGTGGTCCTATGAGCCATGGTTCTAACTTCAGAAGAAGAGCTGGTTCTATAGGTTGTAACAGCTACCCTGCAAGAGTATGGAAAGGTAAAGGTATGCCTGGACATATGGGTAATGCTTTAACTACTATACAAAACTTGAAAGTAGTTGAAATAAGACCAGATGATAATTTGATTATGATTAAAGGTGCTATACCTGGTGCAGTTAATAGTATAGTGAAATTAACATCAGCAGCTAAAAAACGCAACAAGAAAAAGAACTCAATGAATTAATTTAGAGTAATAACAGGATGATAAAATGGAAGTAGTAATACTAAATGAAAATGGAGATAGCGTAGGCAATTTAGAGATTGTTGATGAGATATTTAAATCAGAAGTTAACAATAATCTACTTTACGAAGCAATCAAAAATGAATTAGCTAACAGACGTCAGGGAACGCACTCTACTAAAACCAGAGCAGAAGTTTCAGGAGGCGGTAAAAAACCTTGGAGACAAAAAGGTACTGGCAGAGCAAGAGCAGGTTCTACACGTTCGCCAATTTGGGTAGGCGGTGGTAAAACACATACTCCTAAACCACGCGATTATAGCTATAGATTGCCAAAGAAAATGAAGCGTAAGGCTCTATTGTCTGTTTTATCTTTAAAATATGGCAGCAATGTTCTTAAAGTTTTTGAGGACTTCACTTTTGATGCTCCTAAAACAAAAAGAATGGCTAGTTTTATAAGTAAGGTTAAAGAACCAAATACAAGAAAAGTGGCATTTGTAGTAGGTAAAGATGAATCTTTAGGTGATAATTACAATAAATTATTATTATCATTAAGAAACATTAAAGATTTAAAGCTTGTAAATGCAGACAGTATGTCTATACATCCTTTATTTTATGCTGATGAGGTATATTTTACTAAAACAGCTTTATCTAAATTAAATGCTAGAATTAAGGGTTAAAAAATATGAGCATGTATTCACTTTTAATTGAGCCTATACTTACAGAAAAAAGTAATATGCTTAGAACTGAGCCTAGAGGAACAGAAAAGCGTTATTATGTATTTAAAGTAAGACAGGACGCTAATAAAACAGAACTAATGAAAGCGGTTGAAAAAATATTCAATGTACATCCGCTAGATTGTAAGATAATAAATGTTAAGCCAAAAAAGAAAAATCGCAGAATGAGCAGACGCGGATATACACGCAGCTATAAAAAAGCGATAATAGTTCTTGACGGCAAAGAATCAATAGATATAGTAAAATAATGAGGGACACCGATGGCTATTAAGAAATTTAAACCGACAACACCAAGTTTACGCTATCGTACAGTAGTAGATTTTTCTGATATTACAACAAATGAGCCTTGTAAATCATTAGTATGCGGAAAAAAACGTATAAGCGGACGTGGTTCAAATGGTCGTATAACTATGCGTCGTCGCGGAGGCGGACATAAAAAACTATTTAGATTTGTAGATTTTAGAAGAGATAAACATGACATAGAAGCTAAAGTGGTTTCTATAGAGTATGATCCTAACAGAACTGCTCGTATAGCTTTATTACACTATACAGATGGCGAAAAAAGATACATAATATGGCCATTGGGACTTAATGTAGGCGATAGAGTAGTAAGCGGTGAAAATGCAAAAGTTAAAATTGGATGCACTTTACCATTGAAAAAAATTCCATTAGGTACTATAATACATAACATTGAAATAACTCCTGGAAAAGGCGGTCAGCTTGTTAGAGCAGCAGGCGGTGGTGCTCAGATAACAGCAAAATCAGGCGGTTATTGTGTAATAAGACTTCGCTCAGGTGAAGAAAGAAGAATACTAGAAAATTGTTATGCTACTATAGGACAAATAGGTAATCTAGATCATTTCAATACTACAGATGGTAAAGCTGGAACTACAAGACATAAAGGCAGAAGACCAAAAGTAAGAGGTGTTGTAATGAACCCAGTAGATCACCCACACGGCGGTGGTGAAGGTAAAAGCGGTCAAGGTAATCCGCACCCAGTTTCTCCAACAGGTGTACCTACTAAGGGTTACAAAACTAGAAAGAAACATAAGTATTCTGATAGATTAATAATCAAAAGAAGAGGGGGTAAAAAATAATGTCTCGCTCTATTAAAAAAGGACCTTTTGTAGATAAGAATCTTTTTAAGAAAATACAAGCTGGAGATAATAAGCACCAAATAAAAACTTACAGCCGTGCTTCAACGATTATTCCAGAAATGATAGGCTTTACTATAAATGTACATAATGGTAAAACATTTGTAGCAGTTTATATACAAGAAAATATGATAGGTCATAAATTAGGCGAATTTGCACCAACAAGAAAATTTATATCTCATGCAGGTGCCGCTAAAGTAGGTAAGAAATAAGGATTTAGACTATGGATTATAAAGTAAAGGTACGTTATTTACGCATTGGCCGCAGGAAAGTATCAAGATTGCTTCCTTTTGTTAGAGGTGAGTATGTTAATCATGCTATATCTAATCTTGCAGCAATGCCACAGATGTCATCAGTAGTTCTAAGAAAGGCTATTAAAAGCGGAATAGCTAATGCAATATTCCAATCAAGAAATATCAATCCAGATACATTATGGGTAAAAACTGCTTATGTTGACAAAGCTCCAACATTAAAAAGAATACGTGCAGCAAGCAGAGGCAGTGCTGACCCAATATTAAAAAGACTTTCACATATTACTATAGTATTAAGTGATGATAAAAAACCTGAAAAGAAAAAATTAAAAGTAAAAAGTGCTAAAGTAGAAGAAGCACCTAAAGCAGCGGAGGTATAAACTATGGGTCAAAAGGTTAGTCCAATAGGTTTAAGACTCGGAATTAACAAGACTTGGTCTAGTAAATGGTTTGAAGATAGCAGAACTTATGCAGACAGCTTGCATGAAGATTTATCTATCAGACGCTATATAATGAATTATTATTATAAAACATTAAAAGAAGAACAAAAGAAAATCGGCGGAAAAAAAGAGTCTTTTGACCCTGCTATATCTGATATACAAATAGTACGTTTCCCAGATAGAATAAATATTTTCATCTCTACTGCAAGAGCAGGTGTTGTAATAGGACCTAAAGGTCAAAGAGTTGAAACTGTAAAAACAGCAGTTCAGAAAATGGTTAAAAAACCAGTACATTTCTCTATTACAGAGATAAGAGATGCAGAGTTAGATGCAACATTAGCAGCTCAAAGCGTAGCACGTCAATTAGAAATGCGTGTTGCTTTCAGAAGAGCTATGAAAAGCGTTATAACTCAAGCTATGAAGAAAGGTGCTAAAGGAATAAAAGTTATGTGTTCTGGACGTTTAGCAGGAGCTGATATTGCTAGAACAGAACAATATAAAAATGGTTCAGTACCATTACATACATTAAGAGCTAATATAGATTACGGCACTGCAGAAGCACTTACTACATTCGGTATTATCGGAATAAAAGTGTGGATCTATAAGGGAGAAATTCTTGATAAAAAAGAACATAAGCAAGATGATGCAGGTAAAGTTATCAGTGCCAAAGGAGATAGATAATGTTACAACCATCAAGAATGAAATATCGTAAACATCATAGAGGCAGAATGAAAGGCAAATCAAAAAGAGGAAGTAATCTTACTTTCGGAGATTATGGTTTGATGGCATTAGAACCTGTATGGCTTACAGATAGACAAATTGAGGCTGCACGTATTGCTATATCAAGACATGTTAAACGTGTAGGTAAGATGTGGATAAAAGTGTTTCCAGATAAACCTTATACTAAAAAACCAGCTGAAACTAGAATGGGTAAAGGTAAAGGTAACGTTGAATATTGGGTAGCTGTAGTTAAACCTGGAAAAGTAATATTTGAAATAGCAGGTGTTCCAGAAGAGTTGGCTCAATCAGCTTTCAGACTAGCTGGTTTTAAGCTTCCTATAAAAACTAAGTTCATTAAGAGGGAGGCTATATAATGGCTAAAAATAAAAAAGATTATAAGTCATTGCCTTTAGAAGAGCTTAAAAGTGAACTTCTAAAATTAGAAAAAGAATATCAAGAGCATAGATTTGAAAAAGTAGTAGGCGATGCAAGACAAACACATCAGCTTAAAAAAGCTCGTAAAGATATAGCTAAAGTTAAGACATTTATTCGTCAATATGAACTTGGCATAAAAAAATAGTGAGGTATTACTGTGGAAAGCAAAGCAAAAAAATATAAAAGAGTACTTGAGGGAATTGTAGTTTCTGATAAAATGGATAAAACTATAGTTGTAAAAGTAGAAAGCAAGCAGAAACACCCGCTCTATGGTAAAACTATTAGTAAAAATAAACGCTATAAAGCTCATGACGAAAAAAACGAATGCCATGAAGGCGATTTAGTAAGAGTAGTAGAGTGCAGACCTCTTAGTAAAGATAAAAAATTTAGATTGACAAAAATAATTAAGAAAGCAGAACGTCTAGAGAAAGATTCTATAGACAGCGATGTAGAAAGCGTATTAAAACGTGAAAAACATGCTCCGGAAGCAGCAGTTTCTTCACAGGTTGAAGGAGAGTAAGAATTATGATACAAGTACCAAGTACTCTTAATGTAGCCGACAATACTGGCGTGAAAAAGTTAAAATGTATTAAGGTATTAGGCGGAAGCAGACGCAGATATGCTACTTTAGGTGATGTAATTGTTTGCTCTGTAACAGATATAATACCTACTTGCTCTATAGAAAAAGGTAAAGTTGTTAAAGCCGTAATAGTAAGAGTTAAAAAAGAAGTTAGACGTCCAGACGGTTCATACATACGTTTTGATGAGAATGCTGCTGTTATAGTAGATGATAAAAAAGAACCTAGAGGTAAACGTATATTCGGACCAGTAGCACGCGAGCTTAGAGACAGAGGCTTTATGAAGATAGTATCACTTGCACCAGAGGTAATATAATTATGATAAAAAAACAAGATTTAAGTAAGACAAAATATAAAGTAAAAAAAGGCGATACTGTTGAGGTAATAGCTGGAGAGCAAAGCGGCGAACGCGGCGAGGTATTGTCTATAGACAGAAAAAAAGGCAGAGTTGTAGTAAAAAATATCAATATGGTTAAAAAAACTATGCCTAAAACTCAAGAGAATCAAAGAGGCGGTATAGTTGAAAAAGAAGCTTCAATAAATATATCCAATGTAATGGTAGTGGACAAAGGCGGTAAAGCTACTAGAGTTGGAAGAAAAGAAGCAGACGGAAAATTAAAAAGATATTCTAAAAAATCGGGCGATTTTCTTGATAAGTAAGTAGGAGAATAAATTATGTCAGTATTGAAAGATAGGTATGAAAACGAAATTAAACAGTCTCTGCTAAAAGATATGAATTTAAGCTCTGCAATGGCTATCCCTAAAATTGAAAAAATAATAATTAATATGGGAGTAACTCAGGCTGTAACAGACAAAAAATATGTTGATTCTGCTGTAGAAGAATTAACTCAAATAGCAGGACAAAGAGCTGTTGTAACAAGAGCTAAAAAATCTATAGCTAACTTCAAATTAAGACAAGGTATGCCTATAGGATGCCGTGTAACTTTAAGAGGTGAGAGAATGTATGACTTCTTAGAGAGATTAATATTCATAGCATTACCAAGGGTAAGAGACTTCCAAGGTATTCCTAGAAGAGGATTTGACGGTAAAGGTAATTACAATTTAGGAATAAAAGAACATACTATATTTCCAGAAATAAGTTTTGATAAAACAGATGCTGTAAAAGGCTTAAATATAACAATAGTAACTACTGCAGATAATGACGATATGGCACGCACTTTATTAGAAAGAGTAGGTTTGCCATTCCGTGCTGCACCTAAAAGTCAGGAGAATAAATAATGGCTAGATTGGCACTTAAAGTTAAAGCTACAAAAAAACAAAAATATAAAACAAGACAATATAACAGATGCCCAATATGCGGCAGACCTCGTGCTTACATAAGACAGTACAAGATGTGCAGAATATGTTTCAGAGATTTAGCTAATAAAGGTTTAATACCGGGCGTAACTAAGTCTAGTTGGTAATTTAAGGAGTTATATAAATGAGCGTACATGATCCAATAGCAGATGCTTTAACTATAATTAGAAACGGATGTAGAGCAAAAAAAGAAGCTGTTACTATACCTTTTTCTACAAAAATGGAAAATATACTTGCAATTTTGAAGAAAGAAGGATATATTAATGACTTCAAAAAAGTAGAAGTAAAAGATAAAAATTTCTTCCGCATAGAAATAGACTTGAAATATTATGAGGGAAGTTCAGTAATAGAGGGCATTCAAAGAGTATCAACTCCAGGTTTGAGAGTTTATACCTCAGTAGACACTATACCTCAAGTAAAAAACGGCTTTGGTATATCTGTAATATCTACAAGCAAAGGCGTTATGACAGATAAAGAAGCTAGAAAAGAAAATGTTGGCGGCGAAGTTTTATGCTACGTTTGGTAATAAATTAAGAGGGTATTAATAATGAGTAGATTAGCAAACAAACCTATAGCGATACCTCAGGGCGTTGAAGTTAAAGTAGACGGACATAAAGTAATCGTAAAAGGTAAAAGAGGGGAGTTGACAAGAGAGTTTTTTGATTATATAATACTTGAACTTGAAAATAATTCTCTTTGGGTTAAACCTCCTAAGATTGAAAGTACTGACGAAAAAGCTATTAAAGAAAATAAAGCTAAATATTCTGCACAATTAGGTTTAGTGTGGAAACTTATTTCTAATATGATAGAAGGTGTAACTACTGGATATAAAAAAGTTCTTCAGTTAGAAGGTACAGGTTATCGTTCTAATGTACAAGGAGACACTATAACTTTACAATTAGGTTTTTCTAGTGATGTTAAAATGAAAATACCTGAAGGTGTTAAAGTAACAGTAGAAAAAGACACAAAGATAGTTATCGAAGGTAATGATAAAGAACAAGTAGGTGAGCTCGCTATGAATATCAAAAAGAGAAGACCTGTTGAACCTTATAAAGGTAAAGGTGTTAGATTTGAAGGCGAGCATGTGAAAATGAAAGAAAGTAAAAAAGCTGCTAAGTAAGGGGTAAGCTATGGGTTTAAGAGAAAAAATTAAAGCTCAACGTGAAAGAAGAAAAAGAAGTATACGTATAAAAATAGAAGGAAGCTCTGAGCGTCCTAGACTTACAGTTTATAAAAGTCTTAAATATGTATCTGCTCAAATAATAGATGATAGTAAAGGTGTTACTTTAGTATCAGCATCTTCTCAGGAAAAAGATTTAAAAAGCGGTAAGAATGTTGATATAGCTAAAGAAATAGGAAAAATTTTAGCCGCTAGAGCAAAAGAAAAAAATATTAATGAAGTTGTATTCGATAGAAACGGCTATATATATCATGGAAAAATAAAATCCTTGGCTGACGGTGCTCGTGAAGCAGGATTGAAATTTTAAGGAGTATGACCTTGGCACACGATATAAACAACAACGAAGAAAAAAGTATGTACGAAGAACGTCTTATAACTTTAAACAGAGTTGCTAAAGTTATGAAAGGCGGAAGACGTTTTAGATTTGCCGCTTTAATGGTTTTAGGTGATAAGAATGGTCATGTTGGTTTAGGTTATGGTAAAGCAAACGAAGTACCAGATGCTATTAGAAAAGCTATAGAGCAAGCTAAGAAAAACATGATAGAAGTTAACTTAAAAGGTGAAACTATACCGCATAATACAGTAGGCGTATTTAGAAGCAGCAGAATTATTATGAAGCCAGCTTCTAAAGGTACCGGAGTAATTTCTGGCGGTCCTGCACGTGCTGTATTAGAATTAGCTGGTGTAAAAAATATTCTTTCTAAGTCTTTAGGTAATAATAATTCAATGAACCTAGCTAAAGCTACTTTTGAAGGTTTGAAATCTTTGAAAACAGTAGAGCATATGGCTAATAAAAGAGGAATTAGTATAGACCAGATTTATGGGAGGGCAGAATAATGGCTAAAGTTGTAATAACATTAGTTAAATCTTCTATAGGCTATGAAAAGTCTCAAAGAGATACTGTTGTAGCTTTAGGTTTTAAAAAGGGTAAAAGAGTTGTAGAACATGAAGCAACTCCTCAAATAAATGGAATGATAAATAAAATATCACATCTTCTTAAAGTAGAGTATAAGTGAGGTTCTTAACAATGGCACAAGAAAATACAAAAATATTAAGAGCTCCTAAAGGTTCAAGTAAAAAACGTCATAGAGTAGGACGCGGTCAAGGTTCTGGTTGGGGCTGTACTGCAGGCAGAGGTGATAAAGGTGCTCAGTCTCGTGCTGGATACAGCAGAAGAGCTGGTTTTGAAGGCGGACAAATGCCTTTGCATAGAAGAATCCCTAAAAGCGGATTTACTAATGCAGCTTTCAAAAAATGTGTGAATGTCATCAATGTTGGTGATTTAGATTCTATTGGTAATGAAATAAGCAGAGAAACTTTACTAAAGTTAGGTTTCCTTTCATCTAAAAGAGATTACATCAAACTTCTTTCTATGGGTGAAGTTAAAAATGCTGTTACTATTACAGTTGATATGGCTAGTAAAAAAGCTATAGAAAAAATTGAGAAATCAGGCGGTAAAGTTATAATACATGAACGTAAAAAATATATTAGAAAAAAAGAAGATAAAAAATTTTAAGGTAAATAATAATGTTGAAATCATTAGCTAATATATTTAAGGTACAGGAATTAAGAAGCAGAATATTATTTACTGTTATAGCTATTTTAGTTTATAGAATAGGAAGTCATATTCCTACACCTGGTATAGATCCTACAGCCCTTTTAGGCTTTTTATCCTCATCGCAAGGCGGTGCAGGACTTTTGACTATAATGGATTTATTTTCAGGCGGTGCTTTATTTAGATTTTCTATATTGGCACTTGGTATAATGCCTTATATTTCTGCTTCTATTATAATGCAGCTTCTTGGGGTAGTAATACCTGCACTCGAAAGAATGCAGAAAGAAGGTGAAAGCGGTCGTAAAAAGATAAATCAGTATGTTAGATATTTAACACTTGTTCTTTGTATAGTACAATCTGCAGCTATGGCTAGTTGGATACAGAGCATAAATGAAGGTGCTATGATATTTATGAATCCGGGTATAGGATTTATATTATTAGTAGTTGTAACAGCTACAGCTGGTACCATGTTCTTAATGTGGCTAGGTGACCAAATTACAGAACGCGGCCTTGGTAACGGTATATCTGTTATAATTTTTGCTGGTATTGTTGCTCGTATTCCTGCTGGTGTTTACGATGTTATACAGAAAAGAGAAAGTGAATATTTAAACTCTTTAGTTATAGTTCTTTTCTTCATAATTTTCGCAATAGTTATATTCTGTGTAGTTTATGAAGAAAGCGGACAGAGAAGAATACCTGTTCAATATGCTAAACGTGTGGTTGGAAGAAAAGTATTCGGAGCTCAATCAACTCATATACCTTTCAAAATCAATCCATCTGGAGTTATACCTATAATATTCGCTTCTGCTTTAATGGCAATTCCAGCTCAGATAGCTAGTTTAACTAGAGGTGTTCAATGGAGATGGCTTGATGCATTGCTTAGATTCTTCTCTTATGGAAGCTGGGCATATATCGTTCTCTATTGTCTTTTGGTTATAATGTTTGCCTATGTTTATACATCAGTGCAATTCAATCCAGATGATATAGCAGAGAATCTTAAAAAATCCGGCGGTTTTATACCTGGTTACAGACCTGGTACTCAAACAGCAGAATATCTTAAGACAGTATTAAGCAGAATAACTATAGGCGGTTCAATATTCTTGGCAGCTATAGCAGTATTCCCAGACTTAATGTCTAAGATACCTATATTTGCTCCTTTCAGAGGTACAAATAATTCTCTTGTTTATTTGATGGGCGGAACATCAGTAATGATTAGTGTAAGTGTTGCCGTTGAGTTATTAAAGCAAATAGAATCCTATTTACAAATGCATAACTATGATGGTATATTGAAGAAATCTAAGGTTAGAAGGTAAACAATATGGCTGATAGAGAAACTATAGAAGTAGAGGGTACAGTTGTAGAGCCTCTTCCAAATGCTACTTTTAGAGTAGAGCTAGAGAATGGTCATAAGATATTGGCTCATATATCAGGCAAGATGCGTATGAATTTTATCCGCATACTTCCAGGTGATAAAGTAACTATAGAAATGTCTCCCTATGATTTAACAAAGGGCAGAATAATTTATCGTTATAAGTAATAAATTAATTGGAGATTAGTTACAATGAAAGTAAAAAGTTCTATAAAAAAACGCTGTAATGACTGTCAGATAGTTAAAAGAAAAGGCGTAGTTAGAGTTATATGTAAGAAAAACCCAAGACATAAACAAAAACAGAAGTAATTAATTTAAGGAGATAATTAATATGGCACGCTTAATGGGTGTTGAAATTAGAAACAATAAAAGAATAGAAATAGCCCTTACTGATATATACGGTATAGGTCGCACTCTTGCTCATGTTATTTGTGATAAAGCTAATATAGATTATTCTATTAAAGCTAAAGACTTAACAGATGCACAAATTACAGCTTTAAGAGATGCTATAGAAGCCACTACTAAAGTAGAAGGTGATTTACGTACAGAGCTTTACAATAATATAAAGCGTTTAAAAGATATTCACTCATATCGTGGAATGCGTCATATTAAAAGGCTTCCAGTACATGGTCAGCGTACACGTACTAATTCGCGTAATGCTAGAGGCGGCGGAGCTAGAAAAGCTATTGCTGGTAAGAAAAAAGCACCAGGTAAAAAATAATTAATGGGGGAGAATAGTGGCTACTCAAAAAGGTAAAAAAACTCTAAAAGATAAAAAAATTAAAAAAGATAGAAAAGTTGAAGCTTTTGGTATAGTACATATAAAAGCTAGCTTTAATAATACAATAGTTACTATAACAGATAGAAATGGAGACACTCTATCTTGGGCTAGTGCAGGTTTAGACGGAGATTATAAAAGCAGTAAAAAATCTACTCCTTTCGCTGCACAGGTTGCTAGTGAAAAAGCATCTAAAAAAGCTTATGAAATGGGTGTTAGAGAAGTAGAAGTTTATGTTAAAGGTCCTGGAATGGGAAGAGAAAGCTCTATCAGAGCAGTTGAAGCTTCAGGTCTTAAAGTTAAACTTATTAAGGACGTTACTCCAATGCCTCATAACGGCTGCCGTCCTAGAAAAAGAAGAAGAATATAATATTTGTATTTAAGTTGTATTAATAGGAGATAAATAATATGGCAAGATATAGAGATGCTAGTTGTAGATTATGCCGCCGTGAAAAAATGAAACTTATGTTGAAAGGCGAAAGATGTCTTACTGCTAAATGTGCTATAACAAAAAAGAGAGAAGTACCAGGTCCTGTTAACCGTAAAATGAAACAGTTGTCAGAATATGGTATTCAGATGAGAGAAAAACAAAAAGTTAAACGTATTTACGGTGTTTTAGAAAAACAATTTAGAAATTATTATCATGAAGCTATACGTGTGGCTGGTGTATCTGGTGAAAACTTACTTAGATTATTAGAATTACGTTTGGACAATGTTGTTTACAGACTTGGTTTTGCTAAAAGCAGAAATCAGGCTAGACAATTTGTAGCTCATGGTTTTATATCAGTTAATGGTAAAAAAATGTCAATTCCTTCATACAGTACAAAAGTTGGAGATAAAATCTCTTTTACTGAAAATGGCAATGCTGTAGGTGAAGTTAAAACTATAGCAGAAGGTTTAAAAAGTGAATATGTTCCAGCATGGTTAAGTTTGGATCTTTCTTCTAAAACAGGAGAAATAGTTACTTTGCCTATAAGAGATCATATAGAGTATCCTATCAATGAACAGCTCATCATTGAGTACTATTCTAAGTAATGGAACTCTTTTATAAGGGGTATTATAAGAATGGCATTAAAAGAAATATTAGAATCTATTAAACATCCTCATAGGGTTACTTTTGAGAAGAAAGACTTAACTCCTACTTACGGCAAATTTATTGCTCAGCCTTTTGAAAGAGGATATGCGGTTACTGTTGGTAATGCTTTAAGAAGAGTATTATTATCTTCTATACCTGGTTATGCTATCACTGCTATTAAAATAGATGGTGTCAGCAACGAATTTGAAAATGTACCCGGCATGAAAGAAGACACTATAGTGATGATTATGCATCTTAAAAATGTTGTAGTTTCGCTTCCAGATCGTTTGGAAACAAAAACTATTCATATGAAAAAAGAAGGTCCTTGTACTATTACTGCTGGCGATTTGGTGGCTAATGATAATGAGGCTCAGGTTCATAACCCTGATTACTATATTGCTACTATTGCAGAAGGTTATACCTTTGAAATGGATATTCAAATAGAAGGCGGATACAGTTATGTGCCTGCAGAAATGAATATTGAATTGGTAGAAGATGTTAATGCTATAGCTATAGATGCTATATATTCACCTATTGTAAGCGTTAAATATAATGTTGACCCTATAAGAGTAGGGCAGCGTATAGATTACGGAAAACTTACTCTTGAAATAGAAACTAAAGGTAATATAGCTCCTGAAAAAGCTCTTTCACAAGCTGCTAAAATCTTAAGAGATAATTTAAAACATTTTATGGATCCTGAAGAGGCTAATGGCGATGATGAAAAAATAGAAGAAACCCCTAAAGATTCTGTACTTGATTCTCTTAAGGGAAAACATATTGAAGAAGTGGAATTCTCTGTTAGAACTGCTAATTTCCTGATGGCTTCCGATCTTAAAACTTTGGATAAGGTTGCTGTAAAATCTGAATCTGATTTGTTAAGACTTATGGGGTCTAATGAAATGATTATTGAAGAAATTAAAGAAAAACTTGCAGAGTATGGTGCTCATCTTGGTATGAGAGGTTAATATAAAAGGTAATAAACTTTTAAGGATAGTAAAATGAGACATAGAGTTACAGTAAAAAAATTTAATAGAACAAGTGCACATAAAAAAGCTATGCTTTCTAACATGCTTACTTCTTTATTGAAATATGAAAAAATAGAAACTACTAAAGAAAAAGGCAGAGCTATAAAGCAATTAGCTGATAAAATTATATATAAAGCTAAAGTTGATAATGTTCACAATAGAAGAATGGCTGCTAAGTATGTTAAAGATAGGACTATACTTACTAAACTTTTTAAAGATATAGCTCCTAGATATGCTGATAAAAACGGCGGTTATGTAAGAAAAATTTTGTCATATAAAAGATTCGGTGATGCTGCAGATATGTGTGTAGTGATGCTTTGCGAATCTGATAGCTCTTCTGTTAAAACTGAAAATAAATAAATTAATTAATTAAATAAAAATAAACAAATCGGTTTATAAATCTTAATATAAGCAAATTTTATATAAATAATATCTATAGTTTTGTTATAGCGAATATTCGCTATAACTTTACGTAGATGTTGTTTATGGAGGAATTATTATGCCTTTCCAAAAAAAACGTGTAAAAGTATCTAATGAAAATGAAGAAATTGAAACTCCTGCTGTACAGCCTAAAAAAGTTGTTAGAAAAAAAGTTGTAAAACAGATTGAGGCTGCACAAGATAATAATGATATCGTTTCAAAAGATGAACAAGCTCCTAATATTAATGAAAATTATGATAATAATGTAAGCGATGAAAAAGTGAATAAACCTGTTGATGATATTCATATTAGTAAATTAAGCTGTTTAACTTTTGAGGAACTTTTAGAATTTGCTGAAGGTTATGGTATAAAAAAAGACACTTCTAATAATATCAGACGTCAAGAACTTATGCAGGCTATAGTGAGAGCACAGCATGCTATGGAAGGTAAAATTATTGCTGAGGGTACTTTAGAGACTTTGCAGGACGGTTTTGGTTTTTTAAGGTCTCAAAATAGTAATTATTTAGTTGGTCCTGATGATATATATATTTCTCCCGCTCAAATTAGACTTTTCGGTCTCAGAACGGGTGATATAATTACTGGTGAAGTAAGACCTCCTAAAGATAATGCTGGGGAAAAATTTTTTGCTTTGCTTAAAATTTTAACTGTTAATGGAGAAGAGCCTAATAATCTTTATAAAAGACCGCATTTTGATAAATTAACTCCGATTTTTCCTAATGAACGTATAGACTTGGAATTCGCACCAAATAAAATATCTACACGTATTATTAATCTTGTCTCTCCTATAGGTAAAGGTCAAAGAGGGTTAATTGTAGCCCCTCCTAAAGCTGGTAAAACTATGATGCTTCAGGAGATTGCTAATGCTATATGCAGAAACTATCCAGACATTAAACTTTTTATACTTCTTATAGATGAGCGTCCTGAAGAAGTTACCGATATGAAAAGACAAGTTCCAGAAGCTGAGGTTATTGCATCTACATTTGATGAAACTCCAGATAAACATTGTCAGGTTTCTGAAATGGTATTAGAAAAAGCTAAACGTTTAGTAGAAAATAAACATGATGTTGTTATAATACTTGATTCTATTACAAGACTTTCAAGAGCTTATAACTTAGTAGTACCAGCAAGCGGTAAGGTGTTAACAGGGGGAGTAGATTCTAATGCTCTTCATAAACCAAAAAGATTCTTCGGTGCTGCCAGAAATATAGAAGAAGGCGGCTCTCTTACCATAATAGCTTCTGCTTTGGTTGATACTGGAAGTAAAATGGACGATTATATATACGAAGAGTTCAAAGGTACTGGTAATATGGAGCTTCATTTGGACAGAAAACTTGCCAACAGAAGACTTTTCCCTGCTATTGATATAGATTCTTCTTCTACTAGAAGAGAGGATTTACTTCTTACTGAAGAAGAGAAAAATAAAATGTGGGCTTTAAGAAAGTACATGCAGTCTCAGGGTATAGATGAGGATCAATTAATAGAAACTGTTATTGATAAAATGAATTCTACTAAAGATAATGCTGAGTTTTTGAAATTATTAAATTCATAAATATTATTATTTTAGGATTCATTATATGTCAAAAAAATCTGAAGAAGAAGATAGAAAACTGTTTTTATTTTTTTTAGAACATGGATATTTTCCTGATGATTTTGATTATAAAAAAAATACTGAATATATAAAAAAAGATAATATAAACAAAAAAAGCAAAGAAGTTTATAAAAATAATAATAAAGAATTAGAAGAAAGTAATTTTTTAAAAGAAGAATTAGCTTATACAAAAGAAGATGAAGAAATGTTTTTGAGTGCAATTGAGAATCTCGATTGCACTAATCATTCTAAAAAGTCTATTCATGAAAGAAAAATCAATACCAAATTCAAACCTAATATAAAAAATGCCGTTCCAAAAGACAGACTGGATTTGCATGGACTTACAAGTGACAGAGCCTTGATAGAAGTTAAGCATTTTATTTATGAATGTAAGAAAAATAAGATGAGTCCTATTCTTATAATACATGGTAAAGGTTTCGGAAGCGAAAATAAGATACCAGTATTAAAAAATATGGTGGAATACTATTTGCAAACGGACGGAAAAAATCATATAAAGTATTATTCAGATGCCCCTCTTCATTTAGGCGGAAGCGGTGCTAAGATAATTTATTTAGATATATAAGAGTTGTTTCAAAACTACTGGATAAGATTATAATAAAATTTTTATAATTTATCAGTTAAAAAAATAATGTTTTATACATTGTATAATTTATTGTTCCAGTATATACTGAAAATTTTTAAGTTTGTCAATTTTTTATTGTTCTTTTTCCCGCCGCAAAAAGAACCAAAAAGTGCAAGTGTAAAAATAATACTAAATAGTACTAATTATGTTTTACATGTAGAATAAATTGTAAAATTTAGCCAGAAATATAGCCTTTTTGCTTCTTTGTGGCAACAAAAGAA
>NZ_CASEGO010000011.1 GCF_949287625.1 uncultured Brachyspira sp.
TGTGCCAACAAAAGAACTGGGGTGTGGGGCAAAGCCCCACAAATATCAAAATTTAAAAAATTTATTTTTTGACAAACTATATTTGTTTAGGTATATACTGGAACAATTTTATTTTGTCAATTGGTGCACATTATACAAAAATTATCAACTTTTTTCCGCACACGCCACAGGCGGGCTTCGCCAAAAGTTTTTATCCTTCGGATACGTTTCACGAAAAACGCTATTGCTAGAACTTTATATTTTAAAAATATGTATTAAATGTATGGTAATACCCGAAATTTAGGCCAAAAATGCAGTTCTTTTGATTCTTTTATACCAATAAAAGAACTGGGGTGTGGGGGAAAGCCCCGCAAATATCAAAATTTAAAAAATTAATTTTTTGACAAATTGTAATTGTTTAGGTATATACTAAAAATTTTTAAGTTTGTCAATTTTTTGTTGTTCTTTTTCCCGCCGGACTTTGTCTCGGGTACTTTCTCACTTCGTTAGATCGCGTTTACATTTGATAAGAATAAACAATACCGTGTGTCCAGAATGAAAATGAGGGAGAGCTCGCGGTTGACAAAGTTAAAAATTTTTAGTATAAATTAATACAAAACAAAAACTATATTAGGATAGGAAATAATGAATAATCTAATCAATTTTCAAATTAAAGATAAAGACAATTATTTTGAAAGCATAGAAGATGCATATATAAAGCCTCCCAAAAAAATACCTATATTTTTAAAACTTCCAATGTGGATAGCAAAAAAGAAAGTAAAAAAAGACTTATTACTTCCAAAGATTTTAGCTTGGAATCCTAAAACTGCAATAAGTTCTGGTATAATGGAGGCATTAATTACGCATGATGATAAGGAAGTGCCTAAAAGACTTTTAAAACTCATAAGAATACAAATCTCTATAGATATAGCATGCCCATTTTGTATAGATATGAACAGCTTTGAATATGATAAAGACAGTGTAACTGAAGAAGAAATAAAATATTTACAAAATAAAGATATAGAAACATGCCCTACAATGTCAAGTAAAGAAAAGACTGCTTTAAAATATATTTCGGCTATCACAAAAACACCAGTGATTATATCTGAAAAATTAATAACAGAAATAAAAAAAGAATATTCAGAGAGAGCGATACTTATATTAGCATCTACTGCAGCACAGGTAAATTATTGGGCTAGGCTTATAAGGGCTTTAGGAGTACCTACTGCTGGGTTTACTAATATATGTAAAATTAATAAATAACATGGAAATAAAAAAAATATAACAGCTATAATATTATGAATATAGAAGTTAAAGTAACAGCGGGAGCTAAATCTAATAGTTTTAAATTCGAGAATGGGGCTTATTCTATTCGCATTATGGCTAAGGCTATAGACGGCAAGGCTAATAAGGCTATAATAGACTTTTTGGCTAATGAACTTAATATAAAAAAAAGAGATGTTGAAATATTAAAGGGTGAGAAAAGCAGCAAAAAAATTATAGCTCTTAATATTGAAGAAAATAAACTCAAAGAATATTTTAGTAAAAATTAGGTTTTATTTTAATAATTATTAATTTATTTTTGAAGCAAGTTTAATATAAATTATTAAATATAATACTAATCTATTAACATCAAAATGAGTATTATATTAATAAATAAAAAAATTAAAGAGCTTCTATATTTCTAGCAGCTACTATATCAGTACCTGCAGCATTATGAAGCACAACATCTCCAATATGAACTGGAGCATTGACTTCTACAGTTTTTAAAGCCTCTAAACATTCATTAATTCTTGATTTATCTATAGCCTCTTTAGTTTTTACTGGAAGCATTTTCAATTTTCCATTTTTAATTTTCACTATAGAAGCAACCATTCTTACTGGACGAACAACCTCATCTCTGGCATAAGTGTCTCCTCTCTTGCAGGTATTACCGCTTACACTCATAACCTGATTTCCGTCCATCTCCACAGATAAAGCACAGCCCATAGGGCAGCATATACAAGTTAATTCTTTTTTTTCCATAAATTACTTCCTTTTATTTTTTAATAGTTTTTAGTTTATAATTAGCTAATTAAATAAAGGCAGCTCAGCCATCATATTTTTCATAAGTATCTCTACTCTCGGCATATGCTCGGCTATAGTAAGACCTACTAATTCTTTTTCTCTTGCTATATCATTTATAACCCTAACAACTTCATTAATTTTCATCCCATTTGGAGAAACACCGACAGCCGCTATTATTTCATTAGGGTCAAGAACATCTAAATCAAAATGTATTAATACTTTACTAGCTTTGCATTCTTTGAGCCATTTTATTATACATTCACTTGACTTGGAAATCTCTTCAGGAGCAAAATGCTTTATGCCATACTCTTTTTGACGTACCTTTATCTCATCTCTCTCCCAATCTCTAAGCCCTACAAATAAAATATTCTCTGCTGAAATTTTACTTGGAAGATTATTTACTGCATCTATTTTACCCATGCAGGCACTTACAGCCATAGCATGATATCCTGCATAAGTATTGTCTTTAGGTAAAGTTATATCAGGGTGAGCATCTATCCATATTAAAGCTATATCATTATTATATTTTTTGTTTAAATATGTAAAAGGAGCAACACTTACAGAACATTCTCCTCCGAAAACTATTATTTTATCCGGATTGTTTTTATTTAGTATATCTAAGGCACTATTAGTTTGTTTTACTATATAATCATAATCCATAATACCATTTTTTATTTCTCTTTTTTCTATATTAAGAGAAACAGGAACTTCTATAGTTTTATGAGCATTATTTTCTGGTGCTAATATACTTAGAAGTTTAGCTCCTAAATAATATCCTCTTGAAGAATCTTCAGGCTTTAACTCCTTTATCCAATGCGATATTATACCGCCCTGCCACTGCGGATAAACTAACCTTAAAGTTTGATGCATAAATATAAACTCCAAATTATATTAATTATCCTCTATCTTAAACTCAATATTTTTAAGACCTTCTTTTGAAAGCATAGCCTTATCTAGTTTAACACTCTCCATTTCACCGGGAGCAAATATCAAATGCTTTTTATGCATTACTCTCTCTCCGTCAAAATACACATTTAAGAATTTGTTTTGGAATATAGCACTTACTCTAAACCTTACCATAACATGATCATCTACATTATGAGCATTAATCATAGAAGGTACAGTATATCTCACACCATTAGAGCCTTTTAGAGATATAGAATTTGTATTATCTCTTCTTTTGTTTTTAAGCACATACTCGGCAGCACTCTTTCCAGCAGTTTCAGCCTCTTCAGAAACAAAATCTACCAAGTCATGAACATGAAGAACATTACCGCAGGAGAATACTCCGTCAATATTAGTCTCCAAACTTTCATTTACTATAGCACCAGAGGTTATAGGATTAATCTCAACGCCAATCTCTTTTGAAAGCTCATTTTCTGGTATAAGACCAACAGACAAAAGCAAAGTATCGCATGAATAATATTCTTCAGTACCTTTTATAGGCTTCATATTCTCATCAACTTTTGCTATAGTAACACCTTCAAGTCTTTCTTTTCCCTTAATATCTATAACTGTATGACTAAGTTTAAGAGGAATTCCGAAATCGTCCAAACATTGAACTATATTTCTTTTAAGCCCTCCAGAGAAAGGAAGTATTTCAGCTACTACTTTTACTTTAGCACCTTCAAAAGTCATTCTCCTAGCCATAATAAGTCCTATATCCCCAGAACCAAGTATAACAACTTCTTTTCCAGGCATATATCCTTCAATATTAACTAAATGCTGAGCAGCCCCCGCAGAAAATATTCCAGCAGGTCTGAAACCAGGTATATTCAAAGCCCCTCTTGAACGCTCACGGCAGCCCATAGCAAGTATCACAGCTTTGGCATTAATCTCAACTAAACCTTCTTCTTTATTTATATAAATAATTTTTTTAGTTTTGTCATTATTGAGTACAATATCCAAAACCATAGTATTAAGTTTATAATTAATATTTAAATCATAAACTTTTTCTATAAATCTGTAAGCATATTCAGGACCAGTAAGCTCTTCGCCGAATCTATGAAGCCCAAAACCATTATGTATGCATTGATTGAGTATGCCTCCAAGCACCTCATCACGCTCTAGCATAAGCAAATTATCTATTCCATTTTCTTTAGCAGAAATGGCAGCGGCAAGTCCGGCAGGTCCTCCGCCTATAACAACAACATCATAAGATTCCATTTTTTACCTCGTTTATTTTTTATCTATAAACTGTATTATACTTTATGCACTAAAAATTTTATTTTTGTTAAAAAGTAGTTTTTTTAATTTCGGATTTGCAGGGCTTTGCCCCGCACCCCAGTTCTTTTATTGGTATAAAAGAACCAAAAGAACTGCATTTTTAACATAAAATAGGCTATTAACTTATATTCAATACATATTAAAAAGTTTCCTTGTCATAACCAATAACTATTTCAGAACCTTTTCCGCATTTTGTAATAGTTAAAGGAGAAACATTAAGTTCTCTAGCTAAAATCTCTATAATCTTAGGAGAACAGAAACCGCCCTGACATCTTCCAAGACCAGCACGTACTCTTCTTTTTACTCCGTCAAGAGATTTAGCTCCTATAGGACTTTTTATAGCTTCTACAATCTCACCCTCAGTTACCTTTTCACATCTGCATATTATATGTCCGTATAAAGGATTTTCTTTTATGAGTTTATTTTTCTCTTCATTAGAAAGTTTATTAAAATGTGTTATTCCTTTTCTTTTTTCTATAAAGTTTTCTTTTTTCTCGAAGTTTCCTTTCTTGCTTACAATATCAGCAACCATTAAACCAATGGCAGGAGAAGAAACAAGACCAGGTGATTCTATACCAGCACAGTCGAAAAATCCTTCGCAGTCTTCAAGCTCTTTTATGATAAACTCATGATTATCTTCATGAGGACGAAGCCCGCAGAATGAAGTTATAACCTTATTATACGGTATATTTTTTACTGTGAGTTTTGACTTTTCTATAATCTGAGCAAGCCCATCTGCTGTGGTATTTAAACCCTCTTTATCTTCTATATCAATAGCTGTAGGTCCAAGCATTATATTACCATGAGCTGTAGGAGTAACTAATATACCTTTACCCAATTTGGTAGGAAGTGCAAATATTGTAGAAGTTACTAAGTTATCAACTTCCTTGTCAAGTAATATATAGTCGCCTCTTCTTGGAGTAATATGTATTTTGTTTTTGCTCATCATATTATGAAACTTATCAGCATAAACTCCAGCAGCATTAACAATATATTTAGCTTTTATAGTTCCGTTATTAGTTTTAGCTTCAAAAGTGCCGTCATCAAGTTTTTTGATATTTATAACTTCAGTATAGAACTTGAATTCGACTCCGTTAGCATAAGCATTTTCAGCATAAGCAATATTTAAAATGAATGGATCTACTATACCTCCCGTAGGAGCATACAAAGCAGCACATACATTGTCGTTTAGATTAGGCTCTTTTTTATGAACTTCTTCTCTATTTAATATTTGAAGTCCTTCAACTCCGTTTTTTATTCCTCTTTCATATATAGCTTTAAGATTAGGAATATCCTCTTCATTAGTACATACTACAAGTGAACCATTCTGTTTAAAAGGCACATCAAGGTCTTCTGATATTTTTTTCATCATCTTATTTCCAAGAACATTTAACTTAGCCATAAGAGATCCGTTTGCCGCATCAAAACCTGCATGCACTATTCCGCTGTTGGATTTTGAAGTGCCTGAACAAACATCTTCGCCTCTTTCTACAACACATATACTAGCCTTATACCTAGATAGTTCGCGTGCTGAAGAAGTACCAGACACACCAGCACCAATAATTAATATATCATACATTATATATCCCTCGTAAATTATATTAGATGTTATTAATTGAAATAAGTAAGAACTAAATGCATATTAATATTCAATTATTACAAATGAATATTAATATGCAAGATAATGACAATAAGAAATTATAAAGCCCAGCCTCTTGATCTCTCAACAGCTTTCTTCCAGCCCATATATTTTTTATTTCTCTCTTCTTCTGAAAGTGAAGGAGTGAATTCTCTCTCTAGTTTCCATCTGTTAGAAATTTCATCTTTATCCTTCCAGAATCCTACAGCAAGTCCGGCCAAATAAGCAGCACCCAAAGCAGTTGTTTCTGTTATTTGAGGACGAAGAACTTTTGTATTAATAATATCAGCTTGGAACTGCATTAAGAAATTATCTCTGCATGCTCCGCCGTCTACTTTTAATGAAGCAAGTTTAACACCGCTGTCAGCAACCATAGCATCAATAACATCTTTACTCTGATAAGCTATAGCCTCTTCAGCAGCCCTTATTATATGACTTCTATTAACTCCTCTAGTAATACCTACTAAACAGCCTCTTGCATACATATCCCAATAAGGAGCACCAAGACCAACGAATGCAGGTACTAAATATACTCCATTAGTATCTTTTACTTTTGTAGCAAAATATTCAGTATCTTTTGCATCATGAAGAAGTCTTAATTCATCTCTTACCCACTGTATAACAGCACCAGCTATAAATACAGAACCTTCCAAAGCATATTCTATTTTTCCGTTATATCCTATGCCTATAGTAGTAATAAGTCCGTTCTTACTTAATATAAAATTCTCTCCTATATTCATAAGAATGAAACTTCCAGTACCATAAGTATTTTTAGTGTCGCCTTTATTAAATCCAGCCTGTCCGAATAATGCAGACTGCTGGTCTCCTGCTATTCCAGATATAGGTACTTCTTTACCGTTAATATTAGCGTATCCATAAACACATGAAGAGTCTTTTACCTCTGGAAGCATACTCATAGGTATATCTAATTCTCTTAAAATGTTTTCGTCCCATTTAAGTTCTTTGATATTATAAATCATAGTTCTTGATGCATTAGTATAGTCAGTAACATGAACTTTACCGCCTGTAAGTTTCCATACCAGCCAAGTATCTATCGTACCGAAAAGTAAATCGCCTTTATTAGCTTTTTCTCTAGCACCAGGAACATTATCGAGTATCCATTTTATTTTGGTACCAGAGAAATAAGCATCTACTACCAAACCAGTATTTTCTCTTATGTATGTATCAAGACCTTTTTGTTTTAATTCATCGCAAATAGGAGCAGTTCTTCTGCATTGCCAAACTATAGCATTATAAATAGGCTCTCCAGTATTTTTATCCCATACAACAGTAGTTTCTCTTTGATTTGTAATACCAATAGCAGCTATCTCTTCAGGTTTAACTCCTGCAATCTGTATGGCTTCCTGCAAAACCCCAAACTGAGTAGCCCAAATTTCTGCAGCATTATGTTCAACCCAGCCTTCATGAGGATAAATTTGTGTAAACTCTTTTTGTGCAACTGATACCATATTTTGATCATAATCAAATACTATAGCTCTGCTGCTTGTTGTACCTTGATCTATTGCAACTACATATTTTGACATAATTAAAACTCCTTTATAATTAATTAAAATAATAATCTATAAACTATTCATTGAAGTTTATCTTTAGCTAATGACTTTCCTATTGTAAAATCATATAAAACAGCACCTAAAACAGCACCTACTATAGGTCCTATTATAGGAACTATCCATATATTAGTTCCATCTGTAAGTCCGTTATTTTTAAATCCCGCAACAACTGCAAAAAGTCTAGGTCCTAAATCTCTAGCTGGGTTTATAGCATAACCATGCATAAATCCAAATGACATACCTATAACAACTACTATAAGTCCAACTATTAAGTATCCTAAATTAGAGCCTGCTGGTGTATTATTAGCATCTCCTGTTGTAAGAATTAAAAATACAAGTATAAATGTTCCTACTACTTGATCTATAAAACCTGGTAAAAATCCTGGAACAGCTGGGAAAGTTGTAAATACTCCGGCTGTAGTAGTTAATGTAGGGTCTACTTCTATCCATTTAGCATAATAAACAGCAAATGTTACAGCAGCACCAAGGAAACATCCTATCATTTGAGCTATAACATAATACCATACTTTATTCCAAGGAAATCTTCCTGTAACAGCCAATGCTAAAGTAAGTGCAGGATTTAAATGTGCACCGCTTATTTTACCAGATACATAAGCCCCAAACATAACAGCTAGTCCCCAAGCTATATGAATATTAACTGGAGCACCATTATTACATACTACAACTGCAGCAACAACTCCGCAGCCTAAAAGTATTAAAAAGAAAGAACCTACTAGCTCGGCTAAAAACTCTGCTTTTTTACTATACATAAAATATCCTCCTACATAATAATAAATAAATAATAACTAATTTTTTTACCAAATATCAAAAAATTAATTTATACCTCCAACTCTGTACTGCTCACATACTGGACATCTCTTAGGAGCAGTGCCGTCTTTATGAACATAACCGCATTTACTGCATTGCCACTTATCAATATTAGGAACATTATCTCCTAAATATTTTTCAAACATCTTTTTGTGCCCCTCTTCTATCTTTCCAACATGTTCAAAAAGTATGGCTATATCATTAAAGCCTTCCTCTCTTGCAGTTTCAGCAAATTTTAAATACATATCTGTAGCTTCGTAGTTTTCTCCTGCTATGGCATCTTTTAAATTTTCATCTTTTGAGAGTATTCCATGATAGCGTTCAAACCATAATTTGCCATGTTCCTGCTCATTTCTGGAGGCTTTCTCATAGGCTAATGCCAAATTTTCCATTCCATCTTCCCTAGCTTTTTCGGCATAGTACATATATTTGCACCTTGCCATTGCCTCTCCAATAAAAGCAGTTTTTAAATTTTCCGCTGTTTTTGATTTTTTTAAATCCATTATTACCTCCAATCTTTTAATTATTTGTTCTATAATTAACTAGTATAGAAATTTTATCAATGAAATATATATGAATGTTTAAAAAAACGTTTTTTTTTTCATATTTTTATGATAAAAAATAATAGAAATATAATAAAATTTATTTGATTTATATAAATTATACATATACCATGTTACTGTATAATTTATATTCTTTTTAATGTAAATTATATTAACTTTAATAAATCATTAATATACCAAACAATATACCTATACCAAGTACTAGTATAGTAGTAATATTTTTAAAAAATATATTTTATACATTTTATACGTTATTTTTGGACTTGTTACTATTATAAAGCATAACAATACAAAGAAAAGCAAGAACAGATAATACAGCTCCGCCAAAACCTACAAACCTAACTCCGAAATTATCAAATATACTGCTTCCTACAAATGATCCCAAAGCTATACCAAAATTAAATGAAAATGAATTATTTGATGAAGCTAATGTAAGGCAGGAAGGATACTCTTTTTCTGTAAAATCAAGTATATTAAGCTGAACAGGAGAGTTCATTAAGTACATTAAAAAACCTATAATAAGTATTACAATAGCGGCACTCACCATATTAAGTAAAGCAAAAGGAAGTATTATCATACATAAAAACTGCATTATAAAAATAAATCTTAATCTGTAAACTCCGTTATGCTCTGCAAGTTTACCTGAAAGCAAATTACTAAAAAGAACAGCAACACCAAATACAAGTAATGCAGCACTTATATATTTATTTGGTATATGAACATAATCAAGAAAAATAGGTTTTAAATAAGTGTACAGCACATATGAAGAGGCGGCTCCGAAAAGTATTGTAAAAGTACTTAATATAAATCTCCTGTCTTTAAATAAGACAAACTGACTTAATAATTTTACCTTATGACTTACTGTATTTCTTGGAAGAGTTATGAACATTAAAACAGTCATAACAGCACTAAAAATAGAGATGAATATAAAAGAAGAACGCCAGCCAAAATTGTAGCTTAAAGTTGTTCCTATAGGCACTCCGAAAATAGAGGCTATACTAAATCCAGAGTAAATCCAAGCCACTACCATTGGTCTTTTTTCTTTTGATGATACATACGGACTAAAAGATATTGAAACCGATATCAGAGAACCAGAAATTACAGCAATGAGCATTCTTAAAATAAGGAGAAATGTATAATTATAAGCTAATGAACATAAAAAATTAAGAATGATAAATATTATGCTTGCAAATATTATAAAATGAAATCTATTAAACTTACCTGCTATAGCAGCTGAAAAAGGAGTACATACAGAATAAGCCAAAGCAAACATAGAAACAAGACCTCCGGCTTTAACTTCTGTAATATTAAAACTCTCGGCTATTTCAGTTAAAACTCCTATGACTATAAACTCACTTGTACCTAAGGCAAAACTTAAAAGCACCAATGCTATTATAGCCAATAATTTATTTTCTTCTTTTTTTACTTCTGATATACTGCTTTCTAACACTGACATAATTTTTTCTCTAAAAAAATTACTATTAATGATATATTATGTTTAAAAAAATTCAATTAAGATATATAATTTTTTTTAATAATTTTGAATATTTTTATATTAATTTACAGGATACTTGTATGAAATATACAAATAAATCATATTTTGACAAGGCTAAAGAAAAAGAAGAAGCAGGTTATTATGAAGAGGCATTAGAATATTATAAAAAAGCATTAGAAGAAGATGATGAAAACATTGAGCTCTACTTTAGTATTAATCTTATAAAATCCTACATCGAAATTGAGAAAAACACTCAAGATAAAGAAAAACAAAATAAACATACTAAACTTTTTAATATATTTAATGAATTTTTAGATGAAAAATAAAAAAACAAAAATGAAACTCATTTTAATAGAGTTAAAGCATCAATATAGCCTTGATGCATACATTTTTTTATAAAATTACTAGAAAAATTTAAAGTACCTTCAAAAAAATTACCTAAATTTTTTTGAGGATAAAGTTCATATACATTTAAATTATTATCTAATTTATTTTTTAAAATATTTGAATTACTATTCCTTTTTAAATGCACAACTATTATATCTGTGAATTTATTATTTTTTAAAGCTCTTATTGGAGAATTATCGCTTATGCCTCCGTCAATATATAATATACCTTCTATATTTTCAGGAGGAAATACTGCAGGTATTGCTGATGAAGCTAAAAGTATTTTTTTTATTGTCTTTAGTGAATAATTATTAAGTTTGAAATAATATGGTTTTAAATTATCAATATTAGTACATGAAACATATATATTCATTTTTTTGATAGTTTCTTCATATAAATATTTATCCATTATTTCCATGATACCATCTCTGGAAAATATGGCTGAAGTTGATAAAAAATTAATAAATGGAATAAATAAAATATTATCATCATTTAAAAAATCAGATATTATCTCATTTACAGCATTCTTAATATAGTTTTTTCTTATTTCAAATAAAGAGTTTATAACATTATTATAATTTAAAGTTAATATTTTATCTTCAACTTCATTGAGCCATATATTTTCTGCTATTTTAGAATTTAAATTATATATTGAAAATAAACATGCATTTAAAGCTCCTACAGAAGCACCTGATATAGTATTGATATATTGGATAATATCAAGTTCTTTTAAAGCTTTAAAAACTCCTATATGATATGCTCCTTTAGCTCCGCCTCCGTCTAATACTAAACCTATTTTTCTATTACTATTATTTTTATTCATAATTAGTACCCAATAATTAAGATACTATTAATTTAGCATATACTTATGACAGATTTTGTCAGTTTACTTTAAAAAGTATTTTTTTAATTCTTTATAAATCTCTGAAGCAAATACATTATGTCCGTTTTCGCTTAAATGAACGCCGTCAAAAAATATATCATAATAATGATTTTCTTTTAATATCTTACTCACAAATAGATTATAAACATCTATACTTTTTATATTATTTGTTTTTGTATAATTATTTATAAAATTAACGTACTCTTTTAGAATACTATCAAACTCTTCTATATTGCTAGATTCAAAAAAATCAAATGCCTCCTTAACAAAAGCAATCGGAGTAAATACTATTATATCAATATTATTTTCTAAAGATTTATTTAATATGCTTATTAAATTATTTTCTATTTTTTCTACAGGTTTGCAGGTAAATATATCATTAACTCCTCCCATCAAAATAACAGTATCAGCATTTTCTTTTTTGCAGTCAATATCAAAACGAGCAAGCATTCCAGAAATCATATCTCCGTTAATGCCTTTATTTATAAATTTAAGGTCTTTATGTTCTTCATTATTAAATTTATCATTTAATATTTCAGTCCACACCTTTTCCCTGCCTACCATATATCCGTAAGTGGTGCTGTCTCCTAAACAAATTATTTTTTTCATAAAATTAATTTCCACAAATTTCCTATGCATAATATTTTTATTTATTATATAATATAATATAATATAAATATTTAAATAAAATTATTACGGAGCATATATAAATGAAAGATTTTAAAAGTTTAAAAGACACGTTCACATTAAGTAACGGATATAAAATTCCATGCATAGGATTCGGTACTTGGCAGACGCCAGACGGAGAAACTGCTGTAAATGCTGTAAAAGAAGCCATAAAATTAGGATACGAACATATTGATACAGCAGCAATTTACGGGAATGAAAAAAGTATTGGAAAAGCAATCAAAGAAAACGGTATTAATAGAGATGAACTTTTTATCACAAGCAAAGTGTGGAATAAAGAGAGAGGATATAAAACAACATTAAAAGCTTTTGAAAAAACTCTTAATGATTTGTGTATTGATTACTTAGATTTATACCTTATTCACTGGCCTGCATCTGTAAATCAATTTAAAGATTGGGATAATATTAATTTGGAAACTTGGAGAGCTATGACTGAACTTTATAAAGCAGGAAAAATAAAATCAATAGGGGTATCTAACTTTATGCCTCATCATTTAAAATCATTAATGGAAACAGAGATTAAACCTATGGTTAATCAGATAGAGTTTCATGTTGGATTTATGCAGGAAGAAACTTTTAAATACTGCAATGATAATAACATATTAATAGAGGCTTGGAGTCCTTTGGGTACTGGAAAAATGCTTGATAATGATACGCTAAAACAAATAGCTTTAAAATATAATAAATCTATAGCTCAGCTTTGCATAAGATGGTGTTTACAAAATAATACTTTGCCTTTGCCAAAATCTGTAACTCCATCACGAATAAAAGAAAATACTGAAATATTTGATTTTGTGATAAGCGATGAAGATATGAAAACAATAAACAGCATGCCTTATTTCGGAGGATCAGGACATCACCCAGATAAAGTGAATTTCTAAAATGCTTTAAAACAAAAAATAAGCTATAGATTTTCATAAATAATATCTATAGCTTATTTTATTATTAAATTATTATATTATTGAACAACTCTATTATTCTCAATAGATAATATTTCCAGTTCTTTAGCCCTAGAATATACTATAGAGTTTTTTATTCTCTTTTTATCAATAATATTTCTATATTTATGTGATATATTTCCCTTTTCTATAAAGCTCATTAAAAAATTATAATAATCCTTTTCACTTTCAGAACTAAAATTAACATTCTCTTCACTATCAAACATTTCCTTTATAGTATTTTCAATTTCAGATGCCCTTTCACTTGTTATACCATATTGATTTCTTATTTTATATAAAATAGACATTGAATAATCATCTAAACTGTTATTTTCTAAAAAACTAATAAAAATATCAGCATATTCTTTATCATTTTTATTTGTAAAATTAATATTTAATACCATAAGTTCTCCTAAACACTGTAAATGTAACATATTATTAAAAATTGTAAACATATATTAAAAAATATTATAAATATATATAGATTTATTGTATTATATTTTTTAATATAAAAAAAATAGCATGTAAATTTATTTTATATCGATAATAATTTAATATTTTTTTTAAATATTAAAAGAGTTTATTATATGAAAAAATGCATTTTATTTAAAAGATAATTATATAAATACAATTTTATAATACGTTTAATACAAATATATTAAATTAATTATTAGTTATAATATTAAAAAAATAAAATTATTAATTAATGATTGCTTCTTTAAATCTGAAATCAATTCTTTTTGTCTGATTATCCTGATACTGAACAGTTTTTAATACTGCAGCCAAATCAACGAACTTTTCTGCTTTCACATACTTTTCTAATATTACCTGTACTTGATAGCCTCTAGGATAAAGTATAAGATCGTCTCCATAAGCATTAATTTCAGATATTAAATTGTATATTTCATTATGATTTTTTTTAAGCTCATAAATTACGGAAGCTAAATACTTGGCATACTCATCTTCTACTTTATTACTGTTTTGAGTAATACTTAAACCAGTAATATAAGGCACATCATAATTATAAATATTACCGTTTTTTATAATATATCCGTCATCTGTTATCTCATATATTCCTCTGCTTGATTCAAGTAAAAATAATGTGTCTCTTTCATCTACATTGATAATAAGCAAATCTGGGAATGAGGCTTTTATATTTTCTACTTTGATTCTTACATTTTTTTCTATATCAGAAGTTATATCATTTTTCGGTATATTGAATAGACTTGTATTATTGTATTTTGATAAGCCAGCCTCTTCCATTATATCCATAGCATTTAATCTCTTTAAGCCCCTTATCTCTACACGAAGAATTCTAGCCTTATTTACAATAAGAACTGAAACTAATATTATAATGATAAGTACAAAAATAGCTATTAATCTTTTTATTAAAGATTTCTGCTTATCGGTAAGCTTATTTTTTTTTAACTTTCTTTTAAGTCTGCTTTCTTTAGTATCTTTCATTATAATATTGGTTTTATTATTAATTAACTGAACAGCCTGAGCCGAAATCTTTTTCCGGCTTCATAAGAGAAAGAGTCTCTCCATTATCAGCCAAAAGAAGCATACCATGAGAAGTAACACCTCTAAACTTTTTAGGCTTTAAATTTGCCAAATAAAGCACTGTTTTACCCACCATCTCTTCAGGCTTATAATACTCTGCTATAGAAGATACAACTACCCTCTGCTCGCCTCCGCCAATATCAAGCACAAATTTTAAAAGTTTATCAGCATTTTCTACCTTTTCTGCAACTAATATTTTAGCTGTAAGAAGTTCAAGTTTTTCAAAATCTTCTTTTTCTATATTGGCTTTATGTTTATCTTCTTTAGGAGGATTAATTTGTTTTTTATTATCTTCCATACTTACCCCTATTTCTTTTTCTATGTCATATCTATTAAATAAAGGCTCTCCCTTTTCTATTTTTATTCCAGCTTTTAAAGAACCCCATTTCTTAGCACTTTCCAAAGAAACACTATCTCCTAAACCTAATCTGTTAAATACTTTTTTAGGAGTTTCTACAAAGAATATCTGTAAATAAGCTGTTACTATATAGTATACTTGGAAAGATATATACATTACATTAGCTAAATGATCTTTTTTACTTTCATCTTTAGCCAAATTCCAAGGAGCACTCTCTTCTACATATTTGTTGGTCATTCTTATAACCTCCCAAATATATGATAATGCCTCATGAAATTTAAAACTATCTAATGCTGATTCCACATTGGCATCAAGTGTAAGAACCATTTTTTTGAGTTCTTTTTCTCTATCTCCAAATACGCTTTCAGCCTCATCTGGAAGTACGCCATTAAAATATTTTCCAAGCATAGTAGTTATTCTATGCCATAAATTACCATAATCATTGGCCAAATCGCTGTTTATTCTCTTTAAGAAAAGCTCCTGAGAATAATATCCGTCAGAACCGAAATTAATCTCTCTCATCAAAAAATATCTTAAAGCATCAACACCGTATTTATCTATCAAAGTATTAGGGTCAACTACATTTCCTCTGCTTTTACTCATCTTCTTTCCGTCATCAAAAAGAACCCAGCCATGACCGAATACTTTTTTAGGAAGAGGTATATCAAGCATTTTAAGCATTATAGGCCATATAACAGCATGGAAACGCACTATCTCCTTGCCTACAAAATGCACATCAGCTGGCCAGTATTTTTTATATAATTCATCTTCTCCATATTCTGGATATCCTAAAGCAGTAATATAATTTGATAAAGCATCAATCCATACATATATACTATGCTCACTGTCAACAGGACAAGGTATGCCCCATTGCAATCCCTTACGGCTTACTGCTAAATCCTCTAATCCCGGAAGTAAGAAGTTTTTAAGCATTTCATTTTGTCTTTCTTTAGGCTCTAAAAACTCAGGGTGATCCTTATAATAATCTATTAACCATTGTCCGTACTGTGAAAGTTTAAGATAGTAGCATTCTTCTTCTTTATATTCTAATTCTTTTTCGCAGTCCGGACAATAGAACTTACCGTCATCTTTTTTTACTACCTGACTTTCTGTAAAAAATGCCTCATCGCTTACACAATAAAGCCCCTTATAAGCACCCTTATAAATATATCCTTTATCAAAAAGTATTTTAAATATTTTCTGAACTCTTCTTTCATGATAGTCATCAGTAGTTCTTATATAATGACTGTAATTAATATGAAGTCTTTTCCATAACTCTTTGGTGGCATTAACAATATTATCAACATAAGCCTTAGGAGTAGTGCCTGCTGCTTCAGCTTTTCTTGCAATTTTCTCACCATGCTCATCTGTACCTGTTAAAAAATAAACATCATACCCCATTATTTTTTTGTATCTAGCCATAGTGTCTGCTGCTATAGTACAGTAGCAATGACCAATATGCAAATAATCTGAAGGATAGTATATCGGAGTTGTAATATAAAACTTTTTATCTGTCATCTGTATGCCTCCATTTTTAAGTTATGTATTTTTAATATTTTAAAAACAAATCAATTATACTAAAATTAATGGTTTTTGTAAAGCTAAAAAATTAATATGATATTTTATTATTATTCTTTTATTTTAAAATTATATTTTACAATACATAAAAAACATTGATGCATATTTACAAAATACATCATATATAAATTTTTTGTAAACAAACAGGAATATTTTATTACATTAAGTGATATATTATAGAATATTAAATATTAATTAATATTACAAAATGTAATTAATATAGTTTTTATTTAAACAACAGGAAAACATGAAAAATATATTAGTTTATACATTACATAATTTTTTATTTTGAAGGAGCAATAATTTTTTATGAAAAGGAGACATTCTATAAGGTTTAAAATGCCGCTTATGATAAGTATAATAACTACTATATTTTTAATCCTCACTATTACAGTACTATCATATAAATCATTTAATACAGTAAGTAAATCTACTTTTTCTGGTTTTGAAAACACATTAGAAGGATACAAGTCTATGCTTGACTCTTGGTTTTCAGAAAATAAGACATTAATAAAAACTTATGCTATAACACCAGCTATAATAAGCTACCTATCTGGAAATATAAATGAAGATTATCAGTTGGCAAAAACATTGGATCATTTTGAATCAATTAATAAATTTTCTTTGAATATAGGAGTAACAGATACAAACGGTACTATATTAGACAATGCCAAGAAAGTTGAAATAGGAAATAATATACAGGATTTAAGACCTGGTATATGGGATAATTTTGTGCAAAGCGGATATGATGCTGCATACGGAACAAAAATAATAAAATCAAGTTCAGACGGTAAATTATCATTAGCATTGATAGCAGGGGTAAGAGATACTAATAACAAATTAATAGGCTCTATTTATATGATAATCAATTGGGAAGAAGTTATAAACAGCTTAAAAAAATTAAAACTTGATGATACTGGAAGATTATTCGCATTAGATGATGACGGAATTATAGTAGCTGATACATATGATTATATAAATGAAAAAGCAGGATCATATTTTGACCTAATAAAAAATGATAATAAACAAAAAGGTGTAATAAATTATAAATTAAATAATAAATCAAGAACAGCAGTGTATACTAAAATGGAAGAACTTCCTTGGACTTTAACTATGGCTATGGATAACAATATCATATATAAAGAAAATATTAATATGCTAAAAATAGCCCTATTAGTATGCATACTTTCTATAATATGTATTAATGCTTTTGCACTCTCTTATATAAAGAAAACTATGTCTCCATTAGACAGTTTAATGAAGCAGGCACAAAAAATATCTGAAGGACACATAGAAATAAATAATTCAAAAAATGCTAAAAAAGAGAGAAAAGATGAATTCGGAAGATTAGAATCGGCATTCAATATAATGAGCAAAAAACTTTCAGAAGTTATAAATGAAGTGAATGAAGCTGCAAAAGAAATTATACATTCCTCAGAAAATATGATGGAAAGCAGCGGAGAGTTATCATTAAGAACAGAATCACAAGCCTCTAGTTTGGAAGAAACTGCTGCTAGTATAGAAGAAATAGTATCAACTATACAGTCATCAACAGAAAATGCTGTAAGCGGCAAAGATATTATGAATGAATCAATAAACTATATAGGAGAGGCTGCAAATATTATAATGCAGACATCTTCAAATATAGAAGAGGTTTATCAATCAAGCGAAAAAATTAAAGATATAACTAAAATGATAGAAGATATAGCTTTTCAGACAAATATACTTGCACTTAATGCCTCTGTAGAAGCAGCACGTGCTGGAGAACAGGGTAAAGGATTTGCTGTTGTAGCAAGCGAGGTTAGAAACTTGGCACAAACTACTCAGTCGTCAGTTAAAGATATAGCAAACCTTATAGATAATACAGCTAAAAGAATAAATAATGCCACACAAACTGCAAGAAAATCTCAGGAACTGTTTTCAGAACTTCAGCATAAAGTAAAGGATACTTCATATTTAATGGAGAATATAGCCTCTACTGCATTAGAACAGCAATCTGGAGTAAATCAGATAAGTACAGCTATAAACAGTATGGAAAGTCTCACTACACAAAATGCCGCTTTAGCAAATGAATCTAGCAATATGTCAAGAACATTATTGGATAGGGCTAAAAAGCTGGAGAAAAGCATACTGTTTTTTAAATTTTAAGTTTATTTTATAAAATATATAATAGGCATTTGGAAACAATGGACATTATTTATTATAGTCCATTGTTTTTTATTTACAAAATAAAAATAAAATATTTTTATTTTTTATTTTTACGTTTAATTACGATTTTTATCCCAAATAAATTTATTAATATTCTATTCTTTAATTCATTTTCGTATATAAAGAAAGGTATTATACTTTTCTTATATTTTATACACTCTTCTCTAATTGTATATTCAAGAATGCTATTTTTATATTGAAGATCGTAATTTTCAAAAAGTAAATCTATTAAAGATTCCTTTGTAATATAGCACTTAATATCATATCCGTCATATTTAGGAACTATACCAATCGCTCTTTCTATAGCATGTGCTATAGTTCCGCTAATAGGAATAGGTTCTTTAGGAAAATCATTATATGATAAGTTTAAAGAAAATAATTTATTTAATGCTTTAGGTCTGTACCAAAACATAGTGCCTGCTGGAAATATAAAATTATTTGAAGAAGGAGTAAAATCTATATTCATATTATTTAAAAGATAAATCATATTTTCCTCATCTTTAGGACTCAAATTTAGTACATAAATAAAAATAGATGTATATACAGGAGGAAATATTAATCCGATATTATTATTTAATACAAAATTACTAAGTATATTCTCTGCAGCATTTTTACTAATAATATTTTTTACTAAATAATCAAACCAGCCATTTAATTTATCATCATGAGGAGACTTTTTTGTATGCAAATGACAAAATATATCATAATTGCTTTGCTCTTCTTTAAATCCAACTATCCAAGGAGCTATATCACGGCCTATATTTGGAGTAACTTTTATAATTATATTATTCAGTTTAACTATATTTTTTTTAGTTAATTTCTCAGAACATATGTTTTTATTTTCTTCAGAACATACGGATATAAATAAATCGAAATAAACAGGAAAATCTTTCATATAAAAAATAAATGAATCCAACATATCAATATAGTATAGATGTATATGAATACCTATTTTTAATTTATGTATATCATCTGTATAACAGTCAGAAAGTATATATTTTTTATCATAAAATAAAGAATCATACTCACTCATATATTAATATAAGAGCCCTCTTTAGCGAATGCCAGCTGCAAATCTATTTCTTCTTTTTTTAAGAAAGCAAGAAGTTTATTATATATAAGGTCTATCTGTGCATCAGTTCTTTCCTGATTATGATGATGAAGTATAACATAAGGAACATTAGCATCAAGTCCAACCTGTATAGCATCATTTAAAGTAGAATGTCCCCAACCAACATGTCCGTTATAATATTCGCTTTTTGTGTATTCTCCTTCTATAATAAGTACATTAGCTCCGCGTACAAAATCTATTAATCTGGCATGCAGCAAATCAGCATTATGATTATAATGTGAAAGCGAAGGGTGCTGTGCATGAAGACGTTTTTTATAAGGCTCATGATCTGTAAGATATACTACAGTTTTATTTCCTGATGTTATTTTATATGAAAGTGTATGACAAGGGTGATTAACCCACATACTTTCTATAGTCATATTTCCGAAAGTAATTTTCTTTCCTTCATAAAAAGCCTCAAACTTTAAATTAGCTGCAAACTGCTCTAAGTTTACAGGGAAATAATCTTTTGCAAGTATATTATTGATAGTATCATACATCTCTGTAGAAGAATCTTTAGGTCCGTATATTGTAAAGCTGTATTTATTTGAGAAAAAAGGGGCAAAGAACGGTATTCCGATAATATGATCCCAATGAAAATGAGTTAGGAGTATAATACTTTCGGTTTTATCAGATTTTAAAGCATAATAGCTGGCATTTTTAAGTCCGCTTCCAGCATCTAATATTATATAATTGCCGTCATCATCAATAACCTGAAGGCATGATGTATTACCGCCATATTCACTGAAACTATTACCGGGGGTTGGTATAGAACCTCTGCTTCCAAGAAACCTTACTTTCACAATTTAGCCTTACATTATTTTTTATACGTTTATATCATAATACAATAATAAAAAAAAATCAATCTGCTTCCTATTTATTTATCATATTTTTTAATTTTAGATAATTTTTATATAGTTGTATTATTATTATATAGAGTTTATAATAAATACCATCTACAACTATAATAAAAAAGGCTGATTAATTAATGAAAATAATATCTTGGAATGTAAACGGAATAAGAGCTGCATATAAAAAAGGGTTGGTTGATTTTATAAAGAAAGAAAACCCTGATATAATATGTCTTCAGGAAACTAAGGCTTTTGAAGAACAGCTGCCTGAAGATTTAAGAAATATAGAAGGCTATGAACTTTTTATCAATCCTGCTGACCCTGAAGTAAAAAAAGGATACAGCGGAGTTGCTATATACACAAAATTAAAACCTAATAAAGTAATTAAAAATAAATTAGGAACTAAGTTTTCAGACAATGAAGGAAGAATATTATCATTAGAGTTTGATGATTTTACTATATTTAATGTATATTTCCCAAACGGCGGAAAATCTGAAGAACATTTCAATTATAAACTTTCTTTTTATGATGAGATTACAAAACATTTAACTAAATTAAAAAGCAAAACTAATGTTATATTATGCGGCGATATGAATATAGCACATGAAGCTATAGATTTGGCAAGACCTAAAGAAAATGAAAAGAGTATAGGTTTCTTACCAGAAGAGAGAGAAAAAATAACAGAGTTTTTAAATAAAGGTTTTACTGATACATTCAGAATGTTTGTAAAAGAAGGCGGACATTATAGCTGGTGGGATATGAAAACCAGATCAAGAGAAAAAAATGTGGGCTGGAGAATAGATTATTTCTTTGTTAATAATGAAATAGCTCAGAATATAAAAAGAGCTGATATATTAACCGATGTTATGGGAAGCGATCACTGCCCTATACTTATAGAATGGGATAAATAAAAAACTGCTTGATTTTTTGACTTTTTATAATAATATTAAGGCAGTTTACTTTTTTATTTAAAGGAGTTATCATGGTTCGTACAATCATTGAAGATAAAACAGCCATAATCAATATAGAAAAAAATATTATATCTGAAAATGTTGATATACTAGAAGAAAAATTAAATTATGCTAAAAATGCAGGAGCTTTAAACTTTATATTTGACTTTCATAATATAGAATATATGTGCTCTTCTGCCTTAGGACTAATCGCTTCTGCTTTAAGGGTATCAGGCGAAAACGGCGGTACTGTTTATTTCTGTTCTTTAAGTAAAAAATTAAAAGCATTATTCGAGGCTACTAAATTTTTAACTATAGTGCATACTGCTAATAATGTAGATGAGGCACTTAACAATATTAAATAATTTTTTATAGGAAGTTTATGCTGGTAGAAATTATAAGATTTATATATGTAGTATGTATGCAGGCTTTGAGACTGTATTCTTTTATATGGTTTGTATGGATTATATTAAGCTGGCTTCAGGCTTTCGGAGCTATGCATTTAGACTATTATAATCCTATAGTAAACTTTTTTTATAAGATAACAGACGGAGTTATAGATAAAATTTTCGGCGGAAGAAGACTTATTGCAGGAGTGCTTGACTTATCTCCTTTAATATTTCTTTTAGTTCTTCAAATGGCAGCCCCTCTAATATTAAAAATAATATTTCAGTTTTTGCTAAACCTTGCTGTTAGGATATAGTTATGAGTTCATTAGATGATATAAGTAAGTACATTGATGACGGAGATTATAAAAAAGCCATAGAAGAGCTTGACATTCTTATATCTAAAGAACCTGATAATGCCAAAGCATTTTATATGCGTGGAAAATATGCTTTTATAGAACTTCAGCAGGAAGAGTTTGATAATACAAAATATGATGCAAGAAGGGCATTAATATATTCCTCAATAGAATATGATTTAAATAAATCTATAGATATTGACCCTAATATAGCAGATGCATACAGAGGTCTTATGTATTTAAATAGAGATTTAAAAAACATAGACAAAGAAAGAGAGTATGCTCAAATACTTTTTGATAAAGATAATACAGCATATGATGCTCTATTAATACTTGCAAGCAGCTATCTCAATAATGGAGAAAATGAAGCTGACTTTCATCAGGCTATAGGTTATTATGATGATTTTATCAAAAATGCTGAAGACAACAGAATAGCAAGGTTTGAAAGAGGGCTTTGCTACTACAATCTTAATATACTTCCTAAAGCCGATATTGAAGCTAATAAACTTATTTACGATTTTCCTTTTTATGATGATGCATATTTTCTTAAGGGAATTATACTAGCAAAAAACGGCATAAAGTCAGAGTTTTATGATGATGCCGTATTCTTTTTTGACAGGGCAATAGAACTAAACAGCCTAAACTTTAATGCTATATATGAAAGAGGAGAATGGTATTTTAATAAAGGCAATTATAGAAAGGCTATAGAAAATTATAATGAACTTCTAAAATATAATAATAAATACAGATTAAATGCTCTTCTTGGAAAGATTCAGGCTCTTCATGATATTATTATAGAAAATGAAGATAAGTTTTATCCAGACAGTCAGGAAGAGGGAAAAGACCTCAAAGAAGTTTTTTATTTGCTTGATAAAGTGATAAATGTACTTGGAATAAACAGCATGCAGTACAGATATTACAGGGCTAATTTGTATGCATATCAGGGCGAGATAAAAAAAGCTATAGCTGAGTTAAAAAAAATACTAAATGAAAATGATGAGGCTTGGATTTATGAAAAAATAGCAGAGCTTTATCATAATTATGCTCAAAGCGATGATGATTATAGAGAGGCATTAAAATATCTATACCATATTGATAAAAGCGAATACAAATACTCAACATACTATATAATGATATTCTCTAATTATGAGCTTAAAAATTATGATAAAACTGCTGAATTATGCGAAGAGCTTTTTCAGTATATTTATGAAGAAGAAGATGAGGAGATATCTTATATAAGATTCATATATGCTCATTCTCTTCAGATGATAGGCTCTAATAATTATGAGCTTATATTAAATAATCTTCAAAGATGCTTAAATAGTAAATTGGATAAAGCTGCTATATACCGTTCAATAGCAAAGATAATGCTTTATAATATGCCAAATAAATATAATAATGACGGAATAGATATGTTAAAAAAAGCCATAGGATTAAATGATGCTTTATCATATTTTATGTATGCCAAAGAATTATTTTACGGCGATATTATAATACCATATCCGGAACTAGCTATCTCTATGGCTGATATGTCTTTTAATATAGATAATACTTTGGAATGTGCTTTAACCATTATAGGCAAAGGATATGAATTAGGACGCGGAATAGAAAAAAATCCTAATAAGGCATTTGAAATGTACTATAAAGCATGCGAACTTTCTGATATAAACAATTCAAAATGTTCATGTGCAAAAGGGCTTACTGCTCATTGCTATTATAAAGGAATAGGCGTTGAAAAAAATGAGAGTATAGCTTTTGATATAGTTAATAAAACGGCTATGAGTAAAGGTAAAGATTCGCATGATCATATAGCATTACTTTATTCATACTTTGCCTTAAATAATATAAAAGGCTTTGATTTGATTACAGCATTATCATTATTTGACACTATAGAATCTCATGCAAATAATCTATATATAATAATGACTTTAAAAAGAATATATAAAAAACTAGGAAGAAAACATGATGTTAAAAGAATGGAGAAAATGGAGAAAAATGCTGTAGCGGTAACTGGGGAATTAAATATGTCATATTTAAGGAAATACTTAAAAAAGTTTAACAACTTCTATCCTATTTTAACTTTTACACTTTGACAAAAAAATAATTTATATATATTATAATATAAAATAAATAAGAGGTAACTATTATGATAAACAAAACTATGAGTATAGGTGAAATAATACAGATCTTTCCAGATTCTGCAGAGATAATGATGAGTCATGGACTTCATTGCGTAGGCTGTCATGTAGCAAGCTGGGAAAGTTTGGAAGAAGGATGCCGCGGTCATGGAATGAATGATGAACTTATAGATAGCTTAGTAAAAGAAATTAACACTAAATATGAAGCAAGCAAATAATTTTGTTTTTTAGCTTTATATAACTCTTAAAAAAGACAGCATATATTTTTATACGCTGTCTTTTATTTTTTTAATTAAAAAGTATTATTTTCCGTCTTTGTATTCTCTTATTATTCCTCTTACCCTTATTGTAAGTCCGTAAACTTTCTGCTCGGCTATAATTACATCAAGAGGCACCTGATTATATTTATCTTTAGCAATCAATGCATCCGTTCCGTATTTATCTTTTTCATAAACTCTTGTAGTGGCAAGTTTATCCCTTTGAAGTTTAGTTTTGAGGTCTTCCCCATTTTCTATTGTAAATCTTATATCTCTTTTTATATTCTTTCCTTCAAGCCAATTAACTTTAAATGTTCCTATATTCTTATCAACAAAACGCATGAAAAACACTAAAGATAAAGCATCATAAGCCATTCCGCTGAACTCTATCTTTTCATCAGTTGTTCTTTTATCATTAAAGAGATAATAATTTTTATAAAAAGTTAAAGTTTCATTATTTGTCCATTCGCCCTCAGAAGTATCTTTTTTAAGAACTAAAGGGCTAAAATCATTTGTAGAAACCCAAGCCTCGAATACATCACTTACTTTATAAACCCAATTAGCCGCACCAGTTGTATAAACATGAGCATAAAGATGATATGCTGGTATTCCGTTTACATTGCTTATAGCTAGAACTTTAGCCTCAAGTGTTCCTACCTTACCGCTTATATTAAACTCTGGAACTTGTGCTAAAACATCATATTTTATATATTCGCCTACTTTAAATGTTTGATTGTATCCAAATATAATATTTGAAATTAAAAGACTAATTATAAAAATATATTTTTTCATAAAATACAATCTCCTTTATAATGATAAAATTATCATATTTATTATATATAATATATACCTAAACAATTATAATTTGTCAAGTTTTAAATTTTATTTTTACTGCCCACCCTCTAAGATTTATTAACTTATTTTGATATTAACAAACTTTATTTAGATTTAAAAAGTTCAATTTATATTTATCAGCACCCGCCAAGTGTTATTTAAATTTATAATATTTCTTGAACGCACGTTCAATCGATTATTATATATAAACTAATTATTAATTCTAATTTGCATTATATATAAAAACTTCATGCTCCGTGCGTGGAGGAAAGTGCAAATTTTAAATCAAGCTTTGGGCGGGTGCACTTGAAAAAATATAACCCTATAGATTTAATTTAAACCCATTAAAAAAATAAAGCTCTTAAATCTAAAAGGGCGGGTATTAGAGTAAAGTTTTAAAATTTATTTTTCACCCCCACCCTCTAAATTTTTTAATACTATCTGTTATTATAAATTATTTTTATTTTTTAGCTTTTACTGTTATTATAACTGCCCACCCAAGTGTTTTTTGAATTTATAATGTTTACAACGCACGTTAAATCGATTCTTATATATAAAATAAATTAGATTTGTTAATCAATCTGTATTATAAAAATCCGCTCTACGTGCGTGGTGGAAAGTGCAAATTTTAAATCAAGCTTTGGGCGGGTGTACTTTTTGATGTATAGACTTTTAGATTTAATTAAAGCCAATATGAAAAATAAGTCTGTTAAATCTAAAAGGGCGGGTATTAGAGTAAAGTTTTAAAATTTATTCTCACCCCCACCCTTTAAATTTAAAGGCATTATTTTCTATTTTAGAAACGGTTTTTATTTCTTTAACTTTCACTTTTATTATAGCTGCCCACCCAAGCGGTTTTTAAATTTAGGACATTATACAACGCACGTTAAATCGATTCTTATATATAAAATAAATTAGATTTGTTAATCAATCTGTATTATAAAAATCCATTCTACGTGCGTGGAGGAAAGTGTAAATTTTAAATCACGCTTTGGGCGGGTGTACTTTTTGATGTATAGACTTTTAGATTTAATTAAAGCCAATATAAAAAATAAGGCTTTTAAATCTAAAAGGGGGGATTAGAATAAAGTTTAAAAATGTATTCTAATCCCCACCCATTAAATTTTTCAATTCCATTTGTTATTTATAAATGATTTTTATTTTTAGCTTTCACTGTTATTCTGGCTGCCCACCCAAGCGGTTTTTAAATTTAGTACATTATACAACGCACGCATAACGTAATTAAAAATATAGATTTTGTTTGTAATACAAATTTTAATATATTATAAAATTTCATTCTACGTGCGGTGAGTAAATTATAATTTAAACAGTACTTTTGCAAAAATGCTTTCTAAAATTAAATAAAAAAGTTAATATAAACTTTATTTTTATAAAAAATAAAAAAGCATAGAATACTGAATTTAACAATGCACTCTATGCTTTAATTGTTAATAAATATTAAATAATTTTATAATACATTAGCAGCAAGCTCGGCAAGTTTTGAACGCTCGCCTTTTTCAAGTGTAACAGTACCGCTTAATACTTCCGCTTTTGTACGGTCTATTAAATAAGTAAGACCATTGTTTCTTTCGTCCAAATAAGGAGTATCTATCTGATGAATATCTCCTGTGAAAACTATTTTTGTACCCTCACCTGCTCTAGTTATAATAGTTTTTATTTCATGAGGCGTTAGGTTCTGAGCTTCATCTACTATAAAATATATTTTGTTCAAACTTCTTCCTCTTATGTATGCCAAAGGAGAAATAACTATCTTTTCATTTTCAAGCATTTTTTTAATGTTTTTGCTTTCATCGCTGTCATCAGAATGTACATGCTGTATAACAGAAAGATTATCAAATAAAGGCTGCATATAAGGATCTAATTTGCTGTTAATATCACCGGGTAGAAAACCCAAATCTTTATTAGAAAGTGCTACTACAGGGCGTGCTAAAAGTATCTGTCTGTACTCTCTTCTTTTTGCTAAAGCAGCTGCAAGTGCTAAAAGAGTTTTACCAGTACCTGCTTTACCCATTATTGTAACTAAAGGTATATCATTATCAAGCAAAACGTCCAAAGCCATAGCCTGCTCTTCATTTCTAGGCTTTATTCCGTATGCATCTATATTGGTATCAACATGAACTATTGTTTTTGTATTATCTTTATATTTACCTATTACTGCCTCATCTTCTTCTTTTACTCTGTAGCAGAAATATGTATTAGGATAAATAGAATGCTCACCTTTTACTGCTATCTCTTTATTTTCATTAAGTTCTTTTATATAGATTTTAGCATTGTCTCCAGATATACTTTCTATACCTGTAAATAATGATGATAATTTTTCTATCTTGTCAGTATTATAGTCTTGTGTATCAATACCTAAACTTCTAGCCTTCATTCTCATATTAATATCTTTAGTTATAAGAATTACACGCTGATTTTCACATTTTATATTATAGGCACATGATAGTATTTTATGATCTGGAATGCTGTTTGAAAATATTTTTTTAAAATCATCTCTCTCTTCATTATTAACATCTATAAATACTTTACTTTTATTATCAAGCAAAGCACCTTTTTTAAAAATATCTTTAGTTCCCTGAAGCTCTTCATTTTTCTCTACTATAACATCAAGCTCTCTTATAAACTCTCTGGCATTGAAATTGATTGTATCGCTTCCTTTCTTGAACTTATCAACCTCTTCCAAAACTGTAATAGGTATAACTATATTTGTCTCTTCAAAAGAAAATATTGACTTAAAATCATGAAGTATCACATTAGTATCAAATACGAATACTTTTTTATTAGGTATAAAATTTTCTATCATTATTGCAAATCCTTTCCATTTGTATTTTCAGTATATAATACCGCCTACTTATAGTATGGTACATAAAAATAAAAAAAGCAAATTCATTTTAATATAAAAGAGTATTAAAAATGCATGTTAGTATTATGCTTTTTAGGTATAAAAATATATAACACATAATTATTTGATATAATTTAATTTTTCTGTAAAATACAAATAAATAAAAAACATAAGGAATGAACAAATGAATATGGAAGATTTTATTAAATACTGCAAAGAAGGCAATCCGATCTCAAGCGAAGATGAAGAATTATCACCGCTTTTATATGAATGCTCTCAAAATGCAATAAAAATAACTATGGAAATTAATAATAAATATCACACTGCAGATGAGGTAAGAGAATTATTTGAAGAACTTACAGGCGAAAAAATAGATAAAAGTTTCACATGCTTTCCTCCATTTTATACTGACTTTGGAAAAAATATAAAGATAGGAAAGAATGTATTTTTCAACTGCGGATGCTCATTTCAGGATAGAGGCGGCATTGTTGTAGGAGATAATGTATTTATAGGAATGAATGCTGCTATTTCAACACTCAATCACGGAATAGAAGTAGAATACAGAAGTACTACTTACCCAAAAAAAGTAGTGATTGGAAATAATGTATGGATAGGTTCAGGGGCACATATACTTTCTGGGGTAACTATAGGAGATAACTCTATAATAGCAGCAGGAGCTTTAGTTAATAAAGATGTACCCTCAAATGTGATAGTAGGTGGAATGCCAGCTAAGATTATAAAAGAAATAAATAAACTAAAAATAGCAAACTAAAATATAATAATTTAAGGAGAGTTTATAATGAAAAAAACAATATCATCAATTTTATTATTACTATCATTTTTAATTTCTTGTAATAATAACAGCACACAAAATAATCAAAACAAAGGAGAAAATAATATGGACAGCAGAGTTTTTAAAATTTACACAAATATTGAAATGAAAAAAGTAAGATTTAAAAATCGCTACGGTATAGAGATAGCAGGAGATTTATATTTACCAAAAGACTACAGTAATAAAAAAAATCCGGCATTGGCAGTGTCTGGACCATTTGGAGCAGTTAAGGAGCAGGCATCTGGTTTATATGCTCAGGAAATGGCTAGCAACGGTTTTGTAGCATTAGCTTTTGATCCGTCTTTTACAGGTGAAAGCGGCGGAGAAGTTAGAAACAATGCTTCGCCAGATATATATACAGAAGATTACAGTGCTGCTGTAGATTATTTAGGACTTCTTGATTATGTAGATAGAAACCGTATTGGTGCAATAGGTATATGCGGGCTTTCTGGTATGGCTATAACTGCTGCTGGTACTGATACTAGAATTAAAGCTGTAGCAACTGCTTCAATGTATGACATGTCAAGAGATATGAGCAAAGGACATATGGATTATTATACAAAAGAGCAGAGAAGAAAAATAAGAGAGTATTTAAGCGAGCAGCGTTGGAAAGATGCTGAAAACGGAAATTATGCTTTGGGTAATCATGAGCCTACTTTTGATGCAAATAATAATATACAGGCTTCTGCAATGGCTGTACCAGAAGAGCTTCCAGAAAATTCTGACCCAGTATTTGCTGCCTTTTACAACTATTATGCAAAAAGAGCTTATCACCCTCGTGCAATAAACTTCGTTACTTCTTGGACTGCCACTATGCCTTTTTCTTTCTGGAACTTTAATTTAATGGATAATATTGAGGATTTGGATACTACTCCTGTACTTTTAATAGCAGGCGATAGAGCACATTCAAGATATTATTCTGAAGATGTTTATAATGAAATATCAGGCAATAATAAAGAATTAGTAATAATAGAAGATGCAGACCATGTTTCATTATATGATGACATGTCAAAAATACCTTTTGAGAAAATAACACAATTTTTTAATGACAATCTAAAATAATATACAGCAAATCATTAATAATAAAACTCTCAGGTATTAATTTGCTTGGGAGTTTTTGTTATATATGTTTAAAAGTTAACTACTTTTATTAATTTCAAGCTCTTCCAAATATTTAAAAGCATAAGGAAAATCTGAATAGCTTTTAGTATGTATATCTGAATAATTATCTATTGATGAATGCACTTTTTGATTATGTTCTTTTAAATATTTATTTACAGCCTTATCATGATTATTTTGAAATACTTTATCCCAATGTTTAAATACATCATCTTTAATTAATTGTTTATCTTTTGTTTCATCATAATAATATTCAAGCCAGCTTTCCAATGCCTGATAATTAAGTATGAATATACTAGAATTAATATTATTGTATAATTGCAAACACTTATTAAATTTTTTTCTTAAATCTTCTATATGGCTGAGTTTAGCATTATCACAGTCAGTTATGAACACAATTATTTTTCCTAAACCATATTCGTTCATAGTGGAAGTTCTATTTGTTATAAAATCTACTATTCTATTTATTTCTTTATTCTTTTGTTCATCATCTTTAATATTTGCACTTAATTGATGTGTTTGAGCATTACCATGATATTTAATTTTATCATTAAGTTTTTCATTTACATATTTTTTGAAATATTCAAATTCAGTTTCTCCGGGTGAAAAACAGTACAAATAATATTTTTTATTATTTAAAGTATTTAGTGTTTGTTTCTTCCTCATTTATTTATATCCTCATCAATAAAAAACTTCGAAGGAACTTCAAATAATCGGGAGTTGTACTTTGCTTTTAGGCTGTTTCTTTTATACTCTTTTTCTAAATCTTCTATTTTTAAATCCTCAAAGTCAGAAGCACAGTATAATTCGCTTTTATTATCTTCTTTGTTTAGAAACCAATAATGATTTAACAATGTATTTTTAAGGCACATTAAATTTGTATCATGAGTTGATAATATTAACTGAGCTGTAGGATTATCCAAATCTTCAAACATATTTTTTTGAAATAAACTAACAACAAGCTCTAAAAGTTCAGACTGCACACCTTGAAATTCGTCTAATACAGATAAACTGCCGCTTCTTAAATTTCCTAATATACTAAATAAATTGACGGCATAATTTTTTGTTCCATCAGATTCTATATTTCTAAAATCATCTTCATAATTTTTATGTATAGATATTAATTTATATTTATTTTTTCTTAAAAAATTATTCATATAACTATTATTTTTTTTATCATTAGTATTTTCAATTACTTTTATATCATCTATACCCACATCAGCAAGAGAAATAAGTTTTTTGTATACATTCCAAAGACCTGAGCTTTTTAATAAAAAATATATATTATCAATATCAATAAATAATGCATCTGGAAAATTTATAAACATATATGAAAAAAAATTTTTTGTAAATATATCCTGATATTTTTTTGTATTTTTTTTATAATCATCAACACTATAACAATATGCCATAACTGTGATTTGATTTGGTATGCCTTTAATATTGATAAAGAAATCATTTCCATTTAATATATTACTATTATTTCTTTCAAAAACTATATTATCATTTTCTTTTAACAATTCATATTCTATTTTTTTATTTTTATTATCTAATATTATTTTATAGAAAAATAAAATATTATTATAATAAAATTCTAATGTGAATTCCGTATTTTCATCTTTACCATAAATCATATTTGGTATAAATAAATACTTATAATTTGCAGGAGCATCATGATATATATTAATATTGGTTAAATATGAAATAGCATTTAATAAATTAGATTTTCCGCTTCCATTATGTCCGTATAGTATGCATAATTTGGATATATAATCATCATTTATTTTGTATACAAATGGATTATTTTCAACTTCTTCTATATTGCTGTCATTAACTTCTATACGCATATCAAGAGTAACTTCATCATAAAATGATTTATAGTTCTTAGCACTGAAACTTACAAGCATTTATTTTCTCACTCTACCATAAAAAATTATTATATATTTCTAAATAAAAAATATTTCTCTATAATAAATTTTAGCATATATATAAATTAAGTCTAGTATTTTTTAATTATCAATTCTATTATAGAAAACTTTTATTCATTCTTTCCAAAAATATTTTGGAAGCCCTTGAAAACTCCTGATTTTTCTTCCATACAACATTAAGACCAGATTCCAATTTAGGCTTTAAAGGCAAAAAACATATATCTTCATTATGCATATTATCTATAAGCCTGTCCAAAGCAAAAGCATAGCCCATACCCTCGCGTACCATAATCAAGGCATTATAAATAAGATTATAAGTAGCAGCTATCTCAAAACCGCTGAAACTTCCTCCTAACCATTTTAAAAAATCATTATTCTGCATATCATTCTGAATAGTCTGTCTTGATACTATTAAAGGAATATTATATAAATCTTTTTTTACTATATACTTTTTTTGTGCGAGCTTTGAATCTCTTCTCATAATAAGCCCCCAAGTATCTTTGGCAGGCATTTTTAAATAATCGTACTTTGATAAATCGGCAGGGTCTATCAATACTCCGAAATCTAATAATCCTTTATCTAGCTTCTCTGTAATATCTTCAGAGTTTCCGCTGTAAATATTATATTTTATATGCGGATAGTCTTTTTGCATATCACGCATAATAGAGGCAAGCAATGCAATAGCCCAAGTCTCCCCAGCCCCTATAAATATATCGCCTGCTATTAATTCATCAGTAAAATTGAACTCAGCCCTTGTTTTATCTATCATATTTAATATTTCTTCTGCTCTTTTTTTTAGCAAAATGCCCTCTGGAGTAAGCTCTATATTATTATGTTTTCTTTCAAATAATTTATGCCCTATATCTCTTTCCAGCATGTTTATCTGACGCGATAAATTAGGCTGTGTTAAATTAAGATATTTTGCAGCCTTTGTAATATTTCCCTCTCTTACTGTAGTTAAAAAATATTTTAAAGCTCTTATCTCCATAATATTAAAATCTCCTTTATTTATTATAATACTAAATTATCAATTTTTAATCAATACCTAAAAAGTATATATATTCATAATCAATAAATATTTGCTATAGTTAATTAATTATTATATTCTATGAATAATTAAAAAAGGAGGATATTATAATGTTTAAAAATATTTTAAAAAGAGCTTTATTATTTTCAGCATATATGCTTTTACCTATAGGAAGCATCATGGCACAAAATAATACATTACAATGGGATAAAACTTTCAAAAAGAGCGATAAAGTAAATGTAAAGAAGGTATCATTTTATAACAGACTAGGTATAAATATAGTAGCGGACTTATACACACCTATAGATATTAATACCAATCAAAAATATAAAGCATTAGTTATAGGAGGTCCATATGGTGCCGTAAAAGAACAGGCTGCAGGAGTATATGCTCAGGCTATGGCAGAAAGAGGCTTTATTGCTATAGCGTTTGATGCATCATACAATGGAGAAAGCGGAGGCTCTCCTCATTATACAGCTTCACCGGAGGCATTTGCAGAAGATTTCAGTGCTGCAGTAGATTTTATAGGTTCATTAAACTATGTTGACAGAGACGAGATAGGAGCTATAGGAATATGCGGAAGCGGAAGTTTTGTTTTAAGTGCCGCTCAAATTGACAGCAGAATAAAAGCAGTAGCTGCAGCAAGTATGTATGATATGGGAAGAGCAGCCCGTCAGGGAATAAATGACTCTGTAAGCGATGAAGAGAGAAAAAAAATGATTGAAGCGGCTTCCATGCAAAGATGGAATGAATATCAAGGCGGAGAAAAACAATTTCAAATAGGTACTCCTGAAACTATAGATGAAAACTCTCCAGATATAGCAAAAGAGTTCTACAGCTATTACCGTACCAAAAGAGGTTTTCACCCTCGTGCTGCAACTGCTATGTCTGTTATAAGCAGTATCAGCTTGATGAATTATTATCCTTTGGAAAATATTGAACTTATATCTCCAAGACCAATACTTTTTATAGCGGGTGAAAAAGCTCATTCAAGATATTTCAGCGAGGATGCATATAAAAAAGCTAAAGAACCAAAAGAGTTAGTCATAATACCTAATGCTAATCATGTTGATCTATATGACAGAACAGATTTAATCCCTTTTGATAAACTAGCAGATTTTTTTAATACAAACCTAACAAATAAAAACCTTTAAGTTCTTATTTCTTAAATTACATAAAACACTATTATGGGGCTTTGAAATATAAAAAAGCCCCTATATTAATTTTTAAGCATGAAGTTTGAAATATTCAAGTTCTGAATAAACATTGTCAGTGCCATTAGCAACTTCTCTTCCTAGTACGGCACTGTTATGCACAAGATTGGCATTTTCCTGAGTAATTTTATTTAATTCATTCATAGCAAGAGCAATCTCCTTAACACTTCCCTCTTCATCAGATACTGCATTATGCAAATCAATAAGTACATCAGATACCTCTTTTGCTGAGTTTTCTATATTTAAAAGCACATCAAGAGAATGTTTTACAGATTCATTTCCTGTCTCTATTTTGGCTACAGTATTTTCTATTATATCAGTAATCTTTCCAGCTGCATCATTAACATTTTGAGCAAGAGAACGTATTTCAGAAGCCACAACTGCAAAGCCCTTACCTTGCTCTCCAGCACGTGCTGCCTCCACTGCCGCATTAAGCGATAATATATTAGTCTGAAAAGCTATCGACTGTATAAGTTTAATAATATCTGATATCTCTTTGCTAGATTCTGATATATCAAGCATATTATTTGAAATCGCAGTTACAGCTTCAACTCCTGCTTTGGTTTCTTCAGCTACTTTATTGCTCATGTCTTTTACATCATTAGTATGTTTTGAAGTATCCGATATTGAGGAAAATAAACTTTCTATAGAACCGCTTACCTCTTCTATAGCTGCTGCCTGTGATGAAGTTCTATCTGATAAATTATCTATACCGTTTGATATTTGACCGCTTGAATTATTAATAGAAGACATATGCATTTTTATTCCAGAAACTATTGAAGATATTTTGTTTTGCATATCATTAACTGAATTAACTAAATGACCAGATTCATCTTGCAAAGCCAAATCATTTTTATCGAATACGCTATTAAAATTACCGTCTTTCATTAAGTCTATTATTTTTATAGTATTTTTTAAAGGCTTAACTATTTTCCCGACAAGTAGCCATTCTATAACAAGTATAAGAAGCATAACAATAAACACTGCAAGCATTAAAAGTCTAAACTGATTATGAACTATACTAGCATCGCCTTTAAATATCAAAATCCAAGGAGCATTATCTGTTTTCTCTATAGCATACCATTCATTGCCTTCTATTTTTATTTCGCCTATATGAGAAGTAAGATTTCCTTTAAACTTAGCAAATATAGGGTCTTTAAATAAATTATTATTTTCATTTAATACATAATCACTCTTTTCATGTGTCATATATATTCCATTTTCTGATACTATATAAAAACTGCCGTCAAAATGCTTTTTCACATCCTCCATGATTTTATTCATATTTATAAAGTCTATAGCAAATACACCTTTTAAACCGCCGTTTGTATATATAGCTTTACTAAATGTAACTGTAAGTTCATTAACTGCGAAATCTATATAAGGATCGCTTATCACTATATCTCTAGTTTTAAGGGCATCTATATACCAAGGTCTTGAAGTCTGATTATAAGTACGGGAATATTCCTCTAAAGTATTTATGTATATGCCTCCTTCAGAATATGGAACAGTATCCCCAAAGTACATATTCAAATATCCGTCATTAGATTTTTCTACATTTGTTATGAACTCTCCGAAACTTACTAAATCCGGATTAGATTCCAAATTGTTAACTATTATATTAACTGTATTTTTTATTTCTCTTATATAGCCTTCTGTTTCATTTTTGGCATTTAATGTTTGAAAATATTTTTCGTTCAAAAATTTAGATTTATAAATAGGCTTATAGAATATATAAAATGCTAAAAAAGCAATAAATAAAAATATAGAAAATATGCTTAAAAATTTAAACATTAATCCTTTTCTCATACACAAAACTCCGTAAATATATAAAAATTAATTTAAAACCGAAAATATCGTAAAAAAGAGTAATAAAAAATTATTTTAGAAAGAAACAGTTAAAGAAATAAAGCCAATAATGAGCGGGCGAACGGAATCGAACCGTCATCTTTAGATTGGAAGTCTAAGGTAATAACCATTATACGACGCCCGCATTTTTTAAGTGTTAAAATTATAGCATAACAATAAAAAAAATCAATAGCATGACTAATATTTTTATAAAAATTAATACTTACTAATAAAATAAAGTTTTGAAATTTATTCTAACTCCCACCCCAAAAATTTTTGAATACTATCTGTTATTTATAAATGATTTTTAATTTTTTAGCTTTTACTGTTATTCTGGCTGCCCACCCAAGTGTTTTTTAAATTTGATAATACTCCCAAACACACGATTAACTTAATTATTATATATATACCTAAACAAATACAGTTTGTCAAAAAATAAATTTTTTAAATTTTGATATTTGCGGGGCTTTGCCCCACACCCCAGTTCTTTTGTTGGCAC
>NZ_CASEGO010000012.1 GCF_949287625.1 uncultured Brachyspira sp.
AAAGAATACATTCTACTTTAAATTATGATACTCCTATGCTATACTTTAAGAAATTAAGGAATACTTAAATGCAATATGTATGGAACCCGTGCATTATTTGTAATTAACATAGCATTTTTAAGGAATAAAAAAGCCGATAACTAAAAGTTACCAGCTTTTTATAAATAAAGTTTATTAACTTATGATTTCTTTCTTTTTAAGTCAATTTGTCTTTGAATTTCCTTTAAGTTTTTAACGTAAATTGTATTAGTTCTTATATCGATTTTACCTGTTTTTACCAAAGAATTTAATACTTTTTGAACATCATTAACTTTAACACCGCACCAATTAGCAATATCATTAATAGTGGCATTTAATTCCTGAGGTTCATAATAATGATCTCTAGGTATATTCTGAAGTTCTGCCAATAATAGAAGACAGTCATAAACTCTTAAATCAGTTTCATTTAATTGAAGTATTAAAAGTCTCCTTTTGGCATCAAATATTCTTTTTGCGAACATTTTTGAAAGTTTAAGAGCCATAGCAGTATTATTTGCTAATATTGATTGGAAGTTTTCTTTTCTTAATTCTAGTAAAACAGTAGGTTCATTTGCTATTGCCGAAGCACTTCTAGTAGTATCTTCTAATATAGCCATTTCTCCAAAAAAATCACCTGGGTAAACTATGTCTAATAATTTTTCAACATCTTTTATAACCTTAGTAATTTTAACAGATCCGCTTTGAACCATATAAAATTTGTCGCCTTTTTCATATTCTAAAAATATAACATCATCAGTATTGTATTTCTTTGTATGTGAAGATAAATTATTATCCATAATTAATTCCTTATAAAAAATTATAATCTTGAAACGCTTGCATTAGCTTCTTTAGAGAAATTATCCATAGGAGGCATAGAAATAACCTTTTGATAATATGCCTTAGCCTTAGTTTTATCACCTTTAGCTTCGCATGTTTTAGCTAAAAATAATATAGCCTCTTTAACATTCGAAGATTTAGGATATTTTTTTATAGCAGATAAAAGTACTGTAGAAGCATTATCATATTTATTTAAATTGTAATAGCATTTACCCATATAAAACATAGAATTTTCAGCTACAGCAGCATTAGGGCTTTTGAGCAAAGTATTAAATGTTTTTATAGAATTAACATAATTATTACTATTATATAATTCTACAGCTTTATTATATGTAGGATCATTTACAGCAGTTTGCACCTGAGCAGCAGGTTTTGCAGCCGAAGAAACTTCTGTGTTTGGAGGAGCTATATCGCTGTCATCTGTTATATCTAGTTCATCTTTACATTCTTCTATTTTCTCTTTTACAGTATTATAATATGTGGAGTCTTCATCAGCATATTGAAGATATCTTTTATAGGCATAAAGTGCATTTTTATATTTTTTATTTTTGAAATAGAACTCCCCTATATTATACAATCCTTCCAAAGGATCAGGAGCTTCATCATTAATATCATTTTCTACAAGTTCTCTAACTCTTTTATTTATTCTTCTAAGCTGATTAGAAAAAACTTTGAGCATTTTTATAATAATAGGCTTATTTTTTGCTATTAAACTTTCAAACTCTTCATATGTAATTATAATAACAACACAATCAGTCAAACATTGAACGGTATCTTCCTGCGGATATGTTCCAAGTATACTTTTTACACCGAAAAACTCTCCTATATTGATAAGTTCTCTGGTTTCATACCCTGTTTCTTCTGACAAAAATATGCTTTGAGCCTGACCCTGTTTTAATATATAAACTCTATCTGAAGTATCCCCAGTAAAATATACTATAGAACCTGCTTTATATACTCTTGTTTGCATTAGTTTGTCCTCAATTAATTTTTATTATAATGAAAAAATATTATAATATGAAAGAGATAGTTTTTTATTCGGCTTTTATTCTATCACTTATAATACTTTTTTCAAGTTATTTTTTTCATTTTCTCATTTTATTTATCATCTCTATTGTATCTATATCGATTTTTTCAGCCCTTGTTTTTAGGTCTTTAATTATCATTTTTATTTCATCATCTGTCATATTCTGTCCGAATTTAGCCTTTGCAGTGATATTTTGTATTTTTATAACCCCTATTAACATATTATTCTGAGCATAGTTAAACATTTTATTATCTATTGATAAATTAGTATTATTCGGTTCATATTTTTTTACCAATTCATATAATATATTTCTTCTTTCTTCTATATCACTTATACTTTCAAATCTGCCTTCAGCAAATATTGAGAAGAAAAATTGAGTAGGAATCATATTATTATTCATAAATGCTGATGGTATATAAGAATATAATTTTGATGCTGTGAATGAAACTTCAGGATTATTTTTTAAGATTTCATATTTTCTTCCAGACATAGCACCATGAAAATATATTTGATTATTCTTGAAGCAAAAACTTACAGGAACAGCATAAGGTATAATATCAGGCAACGCCATAACTCCGAATTCTATACTATTCAGCATATTATCAATTTCCTTCATATCTTCAAATATAAAGTCCTTTCGTCTCATTATTACCGCCTTGAGTATTTTAATACAAAATAATAGATTATTTTATTTATTTTAATATACGGTTTATTGTATTTTTTCTTTATTAATATTATTATATAATTTATATAATTTCATGTTACAGCAAAAATATTGGAGTTTTTATTATGAAAATAGCAATATCTCAAATTGAAATAATACCTTCTATGCCATGTGATAATACGGTTAGAATTATAAGTGCTATAAGCAGTGCTAAAAAAAATAATGCTGATATTATAGTGTTTCCAGAGTTATGCGTATCAGGATATATGCTCGGAGATATGTGGGAGAGTAAAGGATTTATAAATGAGTGCGAAGAGCTGGGAGAAGAAATTATAAAATCCTCCAAGGGAATATATGTTATTTTTGGTAATGTAGCTTCTGATAAGAGTAAAAAGAATTTTGACGGAAGATTAAGGAAATATAATGCTTTATTTGTAGCTAAAGACGGTAAATTAATACATAATAATATAAATAATTACCCTTTTATAATAAAATCATTACTTCCTAATTATAAAGAATTTGAAGACCCAAGACATTTTTTTAGCTTGAAAGATTTGGCATTTGAAAATAATGCTGATATAAAAGAATATTTAAAACCTTTAGAAATAGAATGTAATGGTGAAAAAATAAAACTCGGACTTACCATATGCGAAGATGCTTGGAGCAGCAACTATTCTTTCTCTCCTATGGATATTATAAACAGCAATAAAGATGTTGATTTATTTATAAATATATCAAGTTCGCCTTATACATTGGTTAAAGATACAAAACGCCATAAGATGTACGGAGAAATTGCAAGTAAACATAATATTCCTCTTGTATATGTTAATAATGTAGGAATACAAAATAACGGAAAAACAGTTTATACATTTGACGGAGGAAGTGCTGTTTATGATGACAAAGGTAATTTATTATTGACAGCAAACAGATATGAAGATGATGTATATTATATAGAAATGGATCTTAAAAATAAATCGTATCCAAAACCTATAGAAATAGAGGAAGAAGATGAATATAAGTTTATATATGATACAGTAATTTACGGAATAAGAAAGTTTACAAAATCTATAGGAGTAAAAAAAATAGTTATAGGAGTATCTGGAGGAATTGATTCTGCTTTATCATCAGCTATGTATGTAAATGCACTTGGTAAGGATAATATTCTTCTTGTAAATATGCCTAGCAAATTTAATTCTAATACCACAAAAGATTTAGCTAAAACTTTGGCTGATAATTTAGGCTGTTCATATATGGTTGTTCCTATACAGGAGTCCGTTGACTATACAGTAAAACAATTAGAAAGCTCCCCTATCATAAAAGATGGAAATGAAAATTATTTAAAATTATCATCTTTTGTTATAGAAAATATACAGGCAAGAGACAGATCATCAAGGGTACTTTCTGCTATTGCAGCTAGTATTGGAGGAGTATTTACCTGCAATGCTAATAAAACAGAGACTATGGTTGGGTATTCTACTATGTATGGCGATAGTGCAGGATTTTTTGCTTGTTTGGCTGATTTATGGAAGTATCAAATATACGGACTTGCAAAATATGTTAATGAAAAAGTTTTCGGCAAGGAAATTATACCGGAAGGAACTATAAATATTGTACCTAGTGCCGAGCTATCGACTGCACAGGCTGTAGATGAAGGAAAAGGAGATCCTATAAAATATGATTATCATGATTATTTATTTAAGTTTTTAATGGAATCATGGAACAGGATCATATTAGAAGATGTTTTGGAATTGTATATAAATGATAAATTGGAAGAGGTAATTGGCTGCCAAAAAGGTATTTTAAATAAATATTTTAAAACAGCACATAATTTTTTAGATGATTTGGAGAAATGGTGGAAGCAGTTTATGGGAATGGGAGTTACAAAAAGAATACAGGCTCCTCCAATACTTGCTGTCAGCAGAAGAAGTTTTGGTTTTGGTAATAGAGAGGCTCAAAACAGGGTATATTATACAGCAAGATATTTATCCCTAAAGAATAAAGTTTTAAGTTTGGATTAAATATGAAAATTATTTTTGTTTTTTAATTTTATAGTTTTATAATTTTATAATTTTTGTATATTTAATTAAGTTAATTATTTTTTTATAATTATAGCAGTAAAATGTAATAATTGTATAGTATTTGAAAAAATATTAATTTAAACAAATAATGATAATATATTTAAACATAAAAAGTATTTAAATTTTACTGTAAAATTATTAGTATAGAAATATTTTACTTGCAAAAAGCTATAATAAATGTTATATTTATATAGTAATTTATTTAAACTATGTAAAATTAAAATAATAGGAAATTATATACAGTGGGAATGTCTGCCATTATAGATAATAACATACGTCAGGATATCCTAGATTATTCTGCTATTCTTGAAACTACGGTTAAAGATATACATTCTTTCTTGGAAGAAGTGGGCAGAGTATATAGTTTTATCGGCGAAAAATTTCCTATGATAGAACAAGAAATGAAAAATGAAAATGAGAAGGCTAATAGTCTGCTTTCTTATTTTACTAATAATGATAAAGGGCAGAAAAACTTTTCAAATGATTTAGAGGAAAACCAAGATGACTTCTTTTTATCATTTGATAGAATGCAGAATTTTATATCTCAGGATAATGAGCTTTCAGATTCTTTAGTTGAAGATGTAGGTAAAACCAGTAATATAATGGACTCTATAGAGCAGATAAGAATGCTCGCTGACCAAATTAAGGTGTATTCATTAAATGCCATAATAATATCTTCAAAATATGGAGCAGGCGGTAAAGCTTTTGGAGAAATATCTAAAAACATCATAAAAATGTCAGAAACTTCAAATGAACAAGCTGACCAAATGAATAGAATCGGTAAAGAGTTATTTGTAAGGTTTGAATCATTTAAAACAGAGATATTAAAAACTAATGAATTACAAAGACAGAACTTTACTATTATGCGTGAACAGCTGGATAAAGAGCATAACAATATGGTAAACTCTTTTGCTGTATTTTCTAATATAATATCAAATATTATTTCAAGAGTTGATAATACTTATGATTTCATATTTGAAGTAATGATGGTTCTTCCAAGAGAGGATATTGTAAGGCAGCAGACAGAGCACATAGTTGAATCAATAAATTCTATAGTTTATGAAAATAGAAACTTTATAGATTATTATGGTTCTCAAGTAGAAACTATGGATGCTGAAGATTTAGAGAAAACAGAAAATCAAACTTTAGAGCATAAATTATTGGATTTGCTTACCTTTGATGATGTTGTTTTAACTTTGATTATAGAAAACTTTAAATCAATTCATGAAGAAATAAGTTTGACAAACTCTGATATATATAAAAGTCTTAAAGGTTTAAAAGATGCTTTGCTTGATATAACAGCAGACAGAACAACAATAGTTGAATATATGATAGGCGGAGAAACAGGAAAATCAGAATTCCCATTCACAGTTTCAGAATCATTATTTAATGAATATATGGGATTTATAAAACTTTATTTAGAAAACTTTAAATTGTTTTTAACTAATAAATACAGAATATCTGACAGTAATATAGCTATTATTGATTCTATAGAAGAATTGGAAAGTATGTTCTTAGAAACTAAAAATATAGCAAAAACATTTAACTCAATTAACTTTTTGGCTAAAATAGAGTTGGAAAAAAACAGCGATATATTTAATAATTCTCAAACATTTTCTATAGAAAGTGTTGAATCTATAGCTACTAATATAACAGATACTGTAGATGCATGTTTGGAACAATTCCATAATATTAAGGCAGCTATATTCAGCTCTATTAATAAATTTAAGTCAAATATTAATCAGCAGTCTACTGAACATACATTTATAGAATCTATGACAGAGAGCGTAAGTAAACGTTTAGATGAGTCTAAGTATATTATTAATAATAACATAAAAAGACTCGATAGTTATGCTGATGAATTGTTTGGGCTTATAGATAAAACTTTAATAGATTTAAGTTCTTTGAGTACACTGCTTACAAAGATTAATGAAATAATAGAAATATTTAACAGCATGAGAAATGTTATAAGAAATAAGAAAAATGAATATTATAAATTATTGGGTATAGAAAACTGGAAAATAGAAAGCGATAAATATTTGGATATAGTAAATTCATATACAATTAAGAAAGAAAGAGCTATAGCAAATAGCATTTTATCTGGAGAAGAAGCTCCAAATGTCGATATAAGTATAGATGTGGGTGCTGATAGCGGTGATTTTACTATGTTTTAATAAAAGTAATGGAGGTATTTTTTTATGGCAGTTATAGAAATAAATGACAATCTTAATATAAGGACTATGAGTAAATATTTTAAGAATGTCATCAAAAGTGCAAATTATAACGAAGATATTACTGTAAAGTTTAATTGTGAAGGTCCTGCACATGTTGATTTGGCAGGTCTGCAAATATTGTATGCTATGAAAAAAGAGCTTGCGAAAAATCAAAAAAACCTTATAGTAGAAGGCATGGATAATTTATTTGTAGAGTATTTAAAAATAATTAACGATAAAAATAATTGATAAAAATAATTAATGATATAAGAGGTTAAAGTATGGCTAAAACAATACTAATTGTAGACGATTCAAATACAGCTAGAGCATCTGTTGAATATACCTTGAAAAAGGGCAGTTATACTGTAGTGTCTGCAGATGATGGTACTACAGGGTTAGAGGTTCTAGGTAAAACCCCAAATGTTGATATGATAATAACTGACCTTAACATGCCTAAAATGGACGGTATAGAGTTTATTAAGCATGTAAGACAGGTAGATCAACATAAATATACCCCTATTCTTATGCTTACAACAGAATCTCAAGATGAGAAAAAAATGGAGGGGAAGGCTGCAGGAGCTAGCGGTTGGCTAGTAAAGCCATTTAACCCAACTCAACTTTTGGACGTTGTTAAACGTTTTTTAAACTAATTTTCCAACCATCTTATTGTAATATAATAAGGATTTTTATTAAAGATAGAGGTGTAATACATGTTTGATAGTGATGAATTTATTTCCATATTCTTAAGTGAAGCTAAAGAAATCGTAGAAGGTTTAGAAAATGATTTAGTTTTATTAGAGGATAATAAAAGTGATGAGGATCTTTTGAATAAAATATTCAGAAGTGCCCATACTCTAAAATCTTCAGCAGGTACTGTTGGTTTCACAACTATGAGTGAATTAAACCACGTTGCTGAAAATTTATTAGAGAAAGTAAGAAGCGGTAAATTGGATGTAACACCGCAAATGATAACAGTACTTCTTGAGTTCTTAGATACTGTGAAACTTATGCTGCAAAATATTGTAGATGGTAAAAGTGAAACAGATGGTGTTACTAATATAGATTCATTAAAAGCTAAAATTAAGGCTATAGCTGACGGAAATGATCCTGCAGCAGTGGCTCCTGCACCAAAACCAGCTGAAGCTCCTAAAGCAGAAGAAAAACCAGCTTCAGCTGAAGCTCCTAAAGCAGAAGAAAAACCAGCTGAAGCAGCATCAGGAAGCGGCGGTTCTAATTCTTTCCATATTGATATGGGATTTAAGGCTACTATTTTTGATAATGGTATAGACCCTCTTATGTTTTTAAATGACCTTAGAGCTATAGGTACTATCAATAATCTGAAAATAGAATGTAATAATTTACCTACTATTTTGAATCTTGAAGATCCTTATGTTTGTTATACTCAGTTTTCTTTAGATTTTGACACTAATGCTCCAGATGAGCAGGTGCAAAATATTTTCCTATTTGTAATTGATGATAATGATATTAATATTGTAAATAAAAAAGCAGATATTAAAGATGATGAAGAAGCTAAACCTGCAGAAGCTGCTCCTGCTAAGGCTGAAGAGACACCTAAAGCAGAAGAAGCTCCTAAAGCTGAAGCTAAACCTGCAGAAACTGCCAATAATAATGCTGCTGCTAATAATAATAATGCTCAGCCTCCTGTACATAAAGCTGCCAAAGTTCAAGCTCCTTCAACAGTTAGAGTTGATACAAGAAAACTTGACAGCTTGATGAACTTAATTGGAGAACTTGTTATAGCTCAGTCAAGAATAATGCAGCTTACTCAAAGTTTAGATATAGATAATGGATTAAAAGAAGCTGTTAGCTCAATGGATAGAACTTCAAGACAAATACAAGAAGAAGTTATGAATATTAGGATGATGCCTATAGGTCCTATATTCAATCAGTTCCATAGATATGTAAGAGATTTGAATTTGGAATTAAATAAAGAAGTTAAACTAGTTCTAAAGGGAGAAACTACTGAGATAGATAAAAACATGCTTGAGCAGTTATCTGACCCTCTTAAGCACATGATTAGAAATTCTATGGATCATGGAATAGAAAAAACTAAAGAAGAAAGAATAGCAAGAGGAAAACCAGAATATGGTACTATAACAATGTCGGCTGCACACCAAGAAGGACATGTTGTTATAGAAGTATCTGATGATGGAAATGGATTAAATAAAGAAAAAATATTCAAAAAAGCTGTAGAAAGAGGTTTGCTATCTAAAGACGGCAAATATTCTGATATAGAAATATTTAGAACTATATTCGCACCAGGTGTTTCAACTGCTGACAAAATTACTGACATATCTGGAAGAGGTGTTGGTATGGACGTTGTTAGAGCTAATGTTGAAAAGATGAAAGGTAAAATAGAAATAAAATCTGTAGAAGGAAAAGGAAGTACTTTTATAGTAAAACTCCCTTTAACATTGGCTATTATTGAAGGTATTACTTTTGCTTTAGGTGCTCAAATATACATCATGCCTCTTATCTCTATTATAGAACAAATAAAAGTAAAAAATGAACAGGTAAAACCTTTTGAAGGTAAAGGTGAGATGATAAAAATAAGAGAAGAATACTTGCCTTTAATAAGACTTCATAAAGTATTTGAAATAGATACTCAGGTTGAAAATATAGAGGACGGTATAGTTGTTGTTGTAGAAGCTGGTTATAGAAGATGTGCCATATTTGTTGATGAACTCTTAGATCAGCAGCAGGTAGTTATTAAGTCTTTAGATTCTGCATTTGATAAACATGCAGGTATAGCTGGAGGCACTATTCTTGGAGACGGAAGAATAGCTCTTATTATAGATATACAAGGGTTAGTTAATATGTCTTTACAAGGCAAAATAAATAATGGTGTAAAATAAAGGATTGTAATATGTTAGATAATCAAAAAATAAATGCTGCTAATATACCTCAGGTTGGAGGTACAGCTTTGGATCATGAAGAAAATCTTTCTACTGAACCAAGCCAGCAATTCTTAGTATTTAAAATTGATAATGAAGAATATGCCCTTGATGTTTTAAGTATTGATGGTATTGTTGGTGTTACTAATATTACTCCTGTACCAGGAAGCCCTAAATATATGAGAGGTTTGATGAATTTGAGGGGTAATATTCTGCATATTGTTGATATAAGAATAAGATTCGGTTTAGCTAGAAGAGATGATCATTCTATTGAAGATGATGTTATAATAGTAATATCTACAACTAATAGAAAATTCGGAATATTAGCAGATATGGTAAGTGATGTTATAACTGTTTATGAAAGCCAAATGACAGAAACTCCTATTGATAATATGAGAGGGCTTCAAATTTCTAATGTCATTAGATTAGAAAATAAGATTATTATGGTTCTTCCAATAGATGAAATCATTAAATCTAATGACGGAGAGAACAAAACGGTATAAATTACTCATTGAGGTGTATATAATATGGATGATATAAATGCTAATATGCCCGCTTTAACTGATTCTGAGTTTAATGAATTAGTTAAAATTATTTATGATAAAACTCGTATACAAATGACTAATCATAAAAGGGCTTTAGTTACTTCTAGGTTGAGTAAAAGACTTAGAGCTTTACATATGGATTCTTTTAGAGAATACATAGATTTCGTAAAAAATGCAAAAGATGAAGAATTAACAAATTTTGTTAATGCAGTTACAACAAATAAAACAGATTTCTTTAGAGAAAATAAACATTTCGAATATATGAAAAGTAATTTCCTTCCAGAGTGGGAGAAAAAATTTAAGGAAGGAAAAGTAAAAAACCTTAGAATATGGTCGGCTGCTTGTTCAACTGGAGAAGAGCCCTACACTATACAAATGACACTGCATGAATATTTCGGCTCAAATTATGACAGATATGATATAAAAGTATTGGCAAGTGATATAGATACTAATGTATTAGCTCATGGACGTGCAGGTATCTATAAAGAAGAATCTGTTGAACCAATACAGCCTAATATTTTAAGAAAATATTTTTTGAAAGGTACTGGCGATAAAGAAGGTCTTTATAAAGTAAAAGACATATTACAAAAGAATTTATTTTTTAGACAGTTAAATTTTAAAGAAGAAGATTTTGATATACATACTCAGTTCGATTTGATTTTTTGCAGAAATGTTATTATTTATTTTGATAAAGAATTTCAAAAGGAATTATTTAATAAATTCCATAGATATTTAAAAGAAGATGGTTTGGTATTTATAGGACACTCGGAAACACTTTTTGGTGTATCTGATAAATTTAAATATGTGTCTAGTAATATTTATAAAAAGATTTAAGTAGGGGTATTAATAATGATTGATTTTCCAGCAGCGGCTAATAGTAATTTTAAAAGAATAACCATATATATAGGTGGATATTATGCTTCAAAAGAACCCGCTGTTATTAAAACAGTTTTAGGTAGTTGTATATCTGTTTGTCTCTTTGAAAATAAATTGAAATTCGGAGGTATGAATCATTTTATGCTTCCAGAAATGAGAGAATGGGAAACACCAGCAGAAGATTATAACAATACTAGATATGGCGTTTTCGCTATGGAGGTTCTGATAAACGAGATTATTAAATTAGGCGGTAAGAAAGAAAACCTTACAGCCAAAATATTTGGAGGAGGACATGTACTATCTGGTATGACCAGTAATATACTCCAAGTCCCTGATAAAAATATACAATTTGCTAAAAAGTTTTTGGCTGATGAAAAAATACCTATAGTTAGTGAAGATGTAGGAGGCTCTTGGCCTAGAAAAGTATTCTTCTTCAATACAGAAAATAGAGTACTTATGAAAAAACTAGAAGGTAAAACTAAAGAGTTCTCAGCAGAGCAAGAAATTAAATACTCTAAAAACTTACAGCATAAACTTGAAGAAAAATCGGACATCACATTGTTTTAATATATTAATAATTATTAAGGATTTTTTATGGCTACAAAAATTAAAGTATTAGCTATTGATGATAGCGCATTAATTAGGCAATTACTAACAAAAATTGTTAACTCAGATCCTGCTTTGGAAATGGTAGGTACTGCTGCAAATCCAATTCTAGCTGAAAGTAAGGTCAAAAATCTTAAACCAGATATTATTACTTTAGATATAGAAATGCCAGAAATGGACGGTATAACTTATCTTAAGAAACTTATGCTTAATAACCCTATCCCTGTAATAATGTTTAGTTCTTTGTTAGATAAACATAGAGAATTAGCTTTAGATGCATTGAATATAGGTGCTTTTGATTATGTTATAAAACCATCTGCTAATGTTAGAGATGGTGTTGAAGAATTAGCTACTGATTTAGTTGAAAAAATTAAAAATGCTTATGCAAACAGAGCTAAATTCTACAGAAAACATGGTGTTGCTATGCCTACTGAAACAGCTTCACCAGCAGAAAGAACACCTATTAGTTTGGAAGCCCCTAAAACTGCAGGATTTAAAGTTTATCAAAAAAATACTGCTGATATTATACTTCCTCTTACACCTTCAAGAGAAACTCCTATGGATAAAATTATTCTTATAGGTTCTTCTACAGGCGGTACTGAGGCTTTAATAGAATGTCTTAAAAATGTTACTCCTTCAGCACCTCCTATAGTTATAACTCAGCATATGCCTGAGCATTTTACTACTTCATTTGCTAAAAGATTAAACAGTATATTAAAAATTGATGTAGCTGAATCTGAAGATGGCATGAGTGTTGGAAGAGGACAGGCTGTTTTAGCACGCGGCGGTAAGCATACTATGATTAAAGTAAAAGGCGGTAAATATTTTATAGAAGTTAGAGATGGAGAGCCTGTTACTAGACATAAACCTTCTGTAGATGTACTTTTCAGAAGCGGTGCTGTTTATGCTAAAAATAAAGCTATTGGTATAATACTTACTGGTATGGGTGATGATGGTGCTAATGGCATGAAAGAAATGAAAGATGCAGGTGCATACAATATTGCACAAAATGAGGAAACTTGTACTGTATTTGGTATGCCTAGAGAGGCAATAGCAAGAGGAGGAGTAGATGAAGTTCTTCCTTTAGATAAAATACTTGCTGCTGCTTTGAAAAGAGTATAACTCTAATGAAACAAAATATAGATTTATATGAATATATAAATAAATGGGTAGGTAATTCAACTATCTACCCATATTATAAAATAGATTTAAAATTAGATTTAATATCAAAATTAATATCTCCTCACAAATCATTTAATAATATATCCATTTTAGCTTCTGGTGCAAAAAGAAACCGTACTGATGTAAACTATATGGAATATCTTAATGTATACCTAATATTAAATGATACAGATGGTATGACAGACACTAGAAAATTCAAACTTTCAATATTGGATTTAATTAATAAAAATAATACATATCAAACTAAAATTAATGAAATATCATACTATTTAATATTAGAATATGAAAATGAAAAAATAGTGCTCCTACCCTCTTTTAAAAATATAGATGAGAATAATATTGAAGGAGCTATGATTACTGATTCTAATGGTAAAAATAATATATTCTATCCTAAACTTGATAATAAAAATTTTGATAAGAAAGAGCAGGAATGCGGAACTAATTTTATTAATTTAATAAAAATATTTAAATACATATTTTTAAATTTTTCTAGTGAAATTAAATCTATGAATGAATTATCTCCAAACATCATAGAAGCTCTTATATGGAATCTTCCAAATGAGTATTTTAAATTTAATGATTATGATGAGGCTATATTAAAAGCTATAGATTATATTTATGAAAAAATAGCCAGTGATGATTATATGTCGCTTTCTGAGATTAATGATATTAAAGTTTTGTTTTCTATTAAAAATAATTTGCACAGAAAAGAAATTCTTAAGGCTTTGTATAAAATAAAACAAATTATACATGAAAGCATGTAAAAAATGATTTTTTCCTTATTTTTCTTTAATAACTACTAATAGTAATATTGAATTAATTTTTACTAATGATATAATAATTAACTTATATTATAATTTTTTATTTTATAATAAAATTTTCTAGGAGAAAATAGAATGAAAAAAATACCAGAAATTTTTGGCAGTATGGTTTTTAATGATAATGTCATGAAAGATAAGCTACCTAAAGACATTTATAAAAAACTTATAAAAACTATCAAAAATGGAGAACGTTTAAACTTAGAAGTTGCCAATGTTGTAGCTCATGCCATGAAAGAATGGGCTATAGAGAAAGGTGCTACACATTTTACACATTGGTTTCAGCCTATGACTGGTGTAACAGCAGAAAAACATACCAGCTTCATAGCTCAAACAGATGATGGTGCCACACGTATGGAGTTTACTGGTAAAGAATTAGTTCAAAGCGAACCAGATGCTTCTAGTTTTCCTTCAGGAGGTTTAAGAGCTACATTTGAAGCTAGAGGATATACAGCTTGGGATCCTACTTCTTATGCTTTTATTAAAGATGATACTTTATGTATACCTAGTGCTTTTTGCTCATATAGCGGTGAGTCTTTAGATAAAAAAACTCCCCTACTTCGTTCAATGCAGGTCATAGAAAAAGAGACAAAAAGAATATTAAAACTTTTTGGTCATAATAACATTAATAGAGTATTTACAACTGTTGGTGCAGAACAGGAATATTTTTTAATAGACAGAGAATTATATTTACAAAGACCTGATTTAAGATACTGTAAAAGAACATTATTCGGTGCTTGCCCTCCTAAAGGTCAGGAATTAGAAGATCATTATTTTGGTGCTATTAAACCTAGAGTATTAGAGTTTATGAAAGAACTTGATATTGAACTTTGGAAACTTGGTATAGTTGCTAAAACAGAACATAATGAGGTAGCACCAGGTCAGTATGAATTAGCACCAGAGTTTACTATTACAAATATGGCTACTGATCAGAATCAAATTACAATGGAGCTTATGAAGGTAATAGCTGAAAAACATAATTTAGCTTGCATACTTCATGAAAAACCTTTTTCAGGCGTAAATGGAAGCGGTAAACATAATAACTGGTCTATAGCAACAGATACAGGTATGAATCTATTAGACCCTACAGATAATCCTGCAAAAAATAAACAATTTTTATTATTTTTAGTAGCTATTATAAAAGCTGTTGATGAATATCAGGATTTACTTAGAGTTACAACTGCAAGTGCAAGTAATGATCATAGACTTGGTGCTTCTGAAGCTCCTCCTGCTATTATATCAATGTTTCTTGGCGATGAATTAACTGAAATACTCGAGTCTATGGAACATTCTAAAGACTATGAAGGAAAAGCAAAAGTTGAAATGGAAATGGGAGTTAATTCTTTAGCAAGACTTACAAAAGATTCAACTGACAGAAACAGAACATCTCCTTTAGCATTCACTGGAAATAAATTTGAGTTTAGAATGGTAGGTTCAAGTCTTTCAGTATCAGGACCTAATATCATATTAAACACTATAGTTGCTGAGGCTTTATCACAGTTTGCTGATATATTAGAAAAATCTTCAAATTTTGAAAAAGATTTAGACGAACTTATAAGAGATACTATTAAAAAACATAAAAGAATAATTTATAATGGAAACAACTATTCAGATGAATGGGTTAAAGAAGCTGAAAAAAGAGGATTATTTAATCTAAAAACTACTCCGGAAGCATTGCCTCATTTTATATCTCAAAAAAATATAGATGTATTAACCAAACATAAAGTACTTACAGAAGCTGAAATACGTTCAAGATATGAAATAGGAATGGAAGAATATGTAAAAGAAATTAATATTGAAGCTCTTACATTAACAGATATGGTTTATAAGCATATACTTCCTTCTTCTATAGAATATACTGGAGAGCTTGCTAATATAGCTGATAAGAAAAATAATTTAAAAGTAAACTTTGATGTTGAAAGTGATTTAATTAATAAACTTAATAAACTTATTTCAGATTTATACAGTAAATTGGCAAAATTAGAAGAGTACATTGCAGAATGTAAAAAGATTACTGATGTATCAAAAGCTGCTAATTTTTCAAGAGATAAAATATTTGCATGCTTGGAAGATATGAGAGTTACAATAGATGAATTAGAAAGAACTGTTTCTAAAAAATATTGGAAACTTCCAACTTACGGAGATATGCTTTATAGTTTATCATAAACTGTAAATAACAAAATCAGGTATAATTATTAAATATATTTATACCTGATTTTTTATATTTATAATGTAAATTGTTTTTTATTCACTTTGCATTACAGATAAAGCATTATTCAAATGTTCTATAAACTCTTTATTAAATTTTTCTGGAGATATTATTTTAAAAGAACCTAACCAAGGACTTAAAAATATTCTTAATTCTGTAAAAGATGAAAAATCAAAATTAATTAATACAGAACCATCTTCAAGTTCAGTTTTTATTTTTTGATTAAATCCGTAATCCCTATTCTTAAAATAATGAGCAACATTAGAATTAAATTTAACCAAAGTTTTTACTATCTTATCTTCATTCCAATATATACTTCTCTTACTCTCTAAATGTTTAATTAATTTATCCCTCTTTTCAGATCTTATTTTGTATTGATTATCATATTCTTCTTTCTCTTTTTTATTGGTAAACTTAATTTTTTTGATTACACTAATATTTGATATATTATTGATAATATAAGTCTTTATTTTATCTTTTTTATTATCATTAGCAACCAAATACCATATACCTTGAAAATAATAAATAAGATAAGCAGCAGCCTCTACTCTAAAACTGCTTTTAGCACTTTCCATATAATAGTCAAAACTTATATCATTTAAATCCTTAGCAAATGAAAGCAGTTTATCTATATTTTCACTGTCGCCTGATATATTATTAATATCATTGCTTGCTATTAATATAACATCATAATAATCATCGTCTATATTTTGAGGTAATAATTTTGATACTGTAGAACGTGGTATGAGAGATAAATTGGCACTAACTTTTTTAATAAAAATAGAAAATAATATATCTACATTTTTTTTGATATTATCATCAAAGTTAAAGCCTTTTTTTATTTTTTTCAAATCTGAAGAGCTTATAACGTATTTATCTTTTTCTGATTTTAATTCTATTCTAAGATATTTTTCTATTTCTTTTATATCTCTCAAAAGAGTTCTTTTTGACATGTTATTGTCATCTACAAATTTATTTTTTAATATAAAACCATCTAGTATCAAAGAAGTATATATTTCAAATAATCTTACAAACTTTTTATTTTCTGTCATATTTCCCCCATATTAAAACACACTATGAACAAACTCTTTTACAGCATTTCCATTAATTTTGAACTGCTCATTTTCTACAGTAAAATATCCGTCTATTACTCCCTTTGTAGTTTCAAAATCTATTTTTTTGAATCCGCCAAAATCATCATATAAATAATTACTTGTAACAGTGAATACAAAACTGAAGCCTTCCTCTTTTGAATAATAATCTATAACATCTTTATATTCATGAGAATCAAAATTTTTATATATATGCCATTTATTTTTAAATAGAAATTTAACCATTCTTGAATTCTGAGACTGAGGTTTGCTGTCATAAATAAAAATTGGTATAGGGTCAGTATTGTATGATGTATATGCCAACGCTGCTATTACATTATGGGTATATCTTGAAGGATTTTTACCTACAGTATTAATTGCCAAAACAGAACTTGTATCAGTTATAGAGTTCTCACTTCCTGGTACAACTAAATATCCAGACGGAAGTCCATAATAAAAAGATACATACAAAGCTCTGTTTCCAGCCCAATTCACCATAGATGCACTAAAATTAGTAAACTTAAAAGAGAATTCAGTGTCTATTATATTATCTATGGAAGTTTTCAAATTGAGTTTTGTATTATAGAAGTTAGGTATTTCTAAAGATAATTCTCCAATGCTCTTTCTAAACTGAGCACGTATAAAATTATCATAAAAATCTAAATAATCTTTTTCATCTTCTTTAATAATAAATGACTGAGAATCTCCGTCTAATATATTAAAGGCATAATATGAAAAATACCTTTTTAAGTTATATTTGTAAAGCTTCCAAAATATTATATGATTATCATGAAATAAATATAAATACAGGTTTTCAACCATATCTTCATTAATTTGAATAGATTTAGGAATACTCTCAAAATCACCAGTATAATATATTCCGTTATTATTAGTTATTATAGGATTATTAACATCTAATACTGGAGTATCATTTCTCATATATGATTTCTCTGGTACACTTCTATAATTTACCTGTATAAATATAATTGTAAAGAGTAAACAAAATAAAGCTATAGCGATTATAACAATATATTTTCTTATATAGCTTGAAGAATATTCATAATAATCATCTTTTGCTATAAGACGTTTTTTTATATGCATAGTTTTTCTTCTGTTGTATTATTTGTATTATTATTTTCTAAACTAGCTTTTATATCTGCCTGCACTTCTTCTTCAGTTCTGTTTTCTACAGATGTATCCAATAATTTACTTAATGCAAATAATGCCACCTCTATTTCATCGTCCTGAGGTCTTCTAGTAGTGATTTTCTGGAGTAAAAGTCCCGGTAATATAGCAAGTCTCATAAGAGGGAAATTATAAAATCTAAAACCCAATTTTAATATCTCATAAGATATACCAGAAACAATAGGAAGAAGCAATATATTAATAGCCAAAACAGTTAAATTTCCTATTATTTTAGGAGGAGTATAAGAAGCATATATATATGTATATACAAAATAACTTGTGAACATATAAAGCAGAATTGAAACTGTTAATACCAAAAACATAAAAGTAGTACCGCATCTAGGGTGTATAGTAGTATAATCTCTTATATTTCCAGTATCAGGGTCAAGTCCATGTTCATAGGCATTAACAACCATATGTTCTGCTCCATGATATTCAAATACTCTTTTTATATCTTTAAAAAATGATATTACAAGCAAATATAATACAAATATAGCTAATTTTATAGCACCTCTTGCCAAATTAAAAATAACAAAATGTTCTTTCTCATTTATTCCTATAAGTGTAGTTATAAAATAAGGCAAAGCTATAAAAAGTCCTACAGCAAAAGCCAAAGAAACAAGCATACTTAAAGTCATAGCTAAACTATCATTTTTTTGAGTATTTGATTTGTTTGCATCTTTTTTATTATTATCTTCTTCAAGTCCTGCAGTATTTGCTGAGAATACCAAAGTCTTATATCCTAATTTCATCATATCTACAAAGTTTACAACGCCTCTTATGAAAGGCATTTTAGTTAGGCTGTTTTTATTTTCGTCAATAGATGCTTTTATAAAATCTATCTGTTTATCTGGCTTTCTTACTGCAACTACATAATGGCTTTTGTTTCTAAGCATTATACCTTCTATTACAGCCTGACCGCCTACACCTTCTTTAATTCTATTTTCATCTAATTGTTTTTTCATCAAATGCATATCCTTATTCATTTTAATATTAAAGTAGATATATAATATATTAAATATTATATTCTTTCAAGTATAAAAAAATCTTGAATTTATAGAAATAATTTATATATTATATAGTATGAAATATATACTGATTATTTTTCTAATATTAGCTTTTATATCCTGTAAAAGCACCAATACTCAAATGTCCGCTGTATCAGAAGAAGTGCATAATAAAGAAACTACTTCTATACCTAAAGCTATTACATTAAAAGACAGAGCTGGATATTATAAAAGTAAAAGTCCTTACTTCACATTTAATGTAGATTTAAAAGAAAACGGATATGCTAATGTAGTATTAAAAGGTTGGATGGTTTACAGAGGTATTGTAAAAGTTGGGGATCCTGATTCAGAGGCTAAAAAATTCAGATTAGATATAGACAATATAACTCATGTAATACTAGAATTTCAAGATTTAGATAATGCTAAAGCTTCTGTAATATTAAAAGGCGTAGTTCAGCAGTCTCTTGATATGGATAAAATTTAATTAAAAAAATCCTTCGCTTTTTGCATCTTTACTCATAAGTTCTGTTAAAGTATTTTGTATATCAGCATTATTAAAAAGTATATTGTATATAGCTTCTGTTATAGGCATGTAAATATTATTTTTCTGAGCATACTCATAAGCAGCAGTTGCAGCATATACACCTTCTGCCACCTGACCGTGATTTTCAGCTATCACATCTTCATATTTTTTACCTTTAGCTAATTCTCTACCAAGCCTATTGTTTCTGCTTAAAGAACTTGAACAAGTAACTATTAAATCCCCTATTCCAGAAAGTCCGTACATAGTGTCTATTCTAGCCCCTTTACTCAAAGCAAATCTTACTATCTCATGAAGTCCTCTTGTTATAAGAGCAGCTTTTGTATTATCTCCAAGATGAAGTCCGTCTACTATACCGCCTGCAATTGCTATAATGTTTTTTAAAGCCCCTCCTATTTCAACACCTTTCTGATCTGTAGAATTGTATATTCTAAATTTGGGAGGAACAGTCAAAGTATCTCTCACATATTCAGAAACGCCTTTTTCACCTCCAACAACTACTGCAGTAGGCACTCCTTTAGCAGCCTCTTCAGCATGAGATGGTCCTGAAAGTGTAAGTATTGATAAATCGCCTGATATAATGCTTCTAGCCACTTCGCTCATAGTTTTGCCCGTTTTCCTATCAAGCCCTTTAGTTGCTGATACAAGTATTTGATCACTGCTTATATAAGGCTCTATATTTGTACAAGCTTCAGCAAATGCAAATGACGGAGTTACTATTATGATTATTTCATTATCATTAACAGCTTCTCCCGCATCCATTGTGAAGTTTATATTTTTATTTAATTCTATATTTTTAAGATAATTATCATTTCTATGAGTTGTACTTAATAGTTTATAGCTTTCTTCACTATGAACCCATACTTTAATATTGTGTTTTTCAGAAAAAATATTTGCAAGAGCAAGTCCCCAACCGCCTGCACCTATAATACCTACATTTGCCATAATCTGCCCTATTTCATTTTATAATATAGTATATATTAGTATATATAAAAAATAACTATTATCAATATATAATTGTAAAAATATTATGTAAACTTATTATATTTTATTTAAAAGATTTTTCAAGTAAAATGCATATATTATTAAGCAAATCTTCTTTTTTTATTTTTTTATTATTTTCATCTTTCACCCAGCAAAGTATCACAGAAACCAAAGCACCAGAAAAAAACTGAGACATAATTTTTGTATTTTCAGTATTTTCGCTTTTCATAGTTTCATCTAAATATTCTAAAAATATCCTATAAAGCGATGAAACAAATAATAATGTATTATTAGAATCTATTAATGATACATTAAAATACTGCCTATTATCATCAAAGTAATTAATAACTTTTTCTAATATTTTTCTATAGTTCTTTTTAAAATCATATATAGAATTATCTTTCCTCAATTCTTTTATAATGTCCTCTTTTATGTCATCTATAATAGAGTTTAAAAGTTCTTCTTTATTATTAAAATGATCATAAAATGTCACTCTATTCACTAGTGCTTTTTCGCATATCTCTGTTACGCTTATATCTTTTAATGAATTGCTTTTTAAAAGTTCAAGCAATGCTTCTTTTAAAAGTTTTTGAGTTTTTATTATTCTTAAATCTTTTTTAATCTTTTTTTCTTTTCTCATTTATAAAGTATGCCATATTTTAGAATAAAAATAAAGTTATTAAATAAAATTTATTTAATATATTGATATATTGTGTATTACATAGTATAATACGTAATACAATATATAAAGGATTTAATGTTGAATCATGATGATATAGTATCAAATTTGATGCAGGAATTGAGACGCGGAATATTGATAATAGTTGTACTTAGTCAATTAAAAAAAGAAGAATACGGATATAATTTGATAACTAAGTTAAAAGAAAACGGCATCACTATTGAAGCTAATACTTTATACCCTCTTTTAAGAAGATTAGAGAATCAGCGGCTTTTAAAAAGTGAATGGAATACTAAAGAAGATAAGCCGAGAAAATATTATTCTATAACAGAATATGGAAAAGAAGTTTTAAAAAAATCTATTAATCATTGGAAAAAATTTTCATCTAGTGTTAATAAAATTATAGATGAATAAATTGTTTAATAATAGGAGTTTATATGATTGAAAATAAAGAAAATAAAAAAGCAGAATATCTTATTGAAAGATATATTTATACCGTTACAAAAGCAATGCCTGATAAAATAAAAGAAGATGTTTCAAATGAAATAAGAACTCTTATTGATGATATAATAAAAGAGAGATTTTCAAACTCAGGGTATAAAATAAATGATATAAAAAATATTTTAATGGAAATTGGAAATCCTTATGAAATAGGATGTAAATATAATAATGATTACAATAAATGTTTAATAGGATATCCATATTATATATATTATAAACTTTTATTAAAAATAGTATTATCTTCAACATTGATTGGAATAATATCTGCATCAATAATAAATATATTTATAAATAATGAAGCTTTAAATTTGCTTAATATAGCAAGCAATATTTTTACGGCATTATTATTGGCATTTTCATTTGTAACGTTAATATTTTTATTTATTTCAAATAAGAATATTGATATTTCAAGCATTGCAATAGATTTTGATAATCTTCAAAAACCTCCTAATAAAAAAATAAATTTCAATACTTCAATTATTAAAATATCAGCAGCAATTATATTTTTATTACTTTTATTATTATCTCCAAATTTATTTTCAATAAAAATAGATAATGAGTATTTGGCATTCTTTAATACAGATATTATAAAAGATACTTTTTTATTTCCTTTGATATTTATTTTAATGCTTATATCAAGAGAAATTATAAAAATGTTTTCAAATGCTTATAATAAAAAGACATATACATTTTTTATTAGTATTGATATAGTATCTGCTATTGTTTCATCATTATGGCTATTATCATACAATGTAATTAATAATAATTTTATAAATACATTAACAAAATTAGAATCAGACAATTTTATTGCTTTCAATATATTTAATAATTTTCAGTTATTTTGTTTAATATTTATATTATTTGCTTTGCTGATTGATAGTATATATGTTATATTAAAACTAAAAAATAGCCTTGCATATAAAGGCTAATATATGCAAGACTATAATATTATAATAAAAAATTTATATAAATGCTAAATTGTAAAATCATTTATTATTAAGCAAACTACTGTAAATATTTTCATATTTTATAAATAAGATAAGTTATTCAAAAATAATATTACAATAAAAATAAAATCTGTCAAAAAAATTAATATTTAAATATTAAATTTTTTTTGAATAAAAATATATTTAATTGTTGTTAAATAACTGTTATTATTTATAATAATTATAGTTTTATATTTTATTATAAGGTTTATAAATATGGGCTTATTTAATTATATAATACATAAAATTCTTGGAAATATATTTTATGGTGATTCTCTTAAAGGAAAAATTGGAGAACTAGAAGTAGATAATGCTTTAAATCCATATTTTTTTGGTAAAACAGAACATAAACAAATAAATAATTTGGTAATAGTTGATGAAAATGGAAAAAGCCATCAAATAGATCATATAGAAATAAGGTCAAATGGTATATTTTGCATAGAAACTAAAAACTATAGCGGATTAATATTTGGCAGTGAAAATAATAATAAATGGACTCAATGTTTAAGAAGAGGTAAAAGGAATTATTTTTATAATCCGATAAAACAAAATAAATCTCATATATTCCATTTAAAAAAAATATTAGAAAATAAGTATAATATAAATTCATTAATTGTATTTACTCAAAATAATACTGATACAATAAATATTGATAATGTTGTAAATTTAATAGATTTAAAAACTTATCTTAATAATTTTAATGACGGCACTAATTATACTTCTGAAGATATGGATTATATTTATAATAAATTAATTTCAAGCAATAAAGATATTTCCAATTCAAAACATATAGAAAATATAAATAATACTAAAAAAGAAATAAGAAGCGGAATATGCCCAAGATGCAAAGGAAAATTAGTATTAAAAGAAGGAAAATATGGAAAGTTTTATGGATGCAGTAATTATCCGTATTGTAAATTCACCATGAAAAATAATTAACAAAAAATAAAAAATGTAGTTTATCATACAATAGTAATTTTATTGTACTTGATAAAAAAATCAAAAATAATAAAATGTATACAATATTTTTAATAGGTGTTAGAAAGTGTTAAGGAAATTGATATATATTCTTATTTTAAACTCGTTTTTTTTTAATTTTTTTATTTTTGCACAAACTAATAATAATATAGTACTTCCATATGCCCAATATATGGATAGAATAAAAATATTAATACCAGAAATGAAATTAACAGCTTCACAGGAAAGCAATGCATATAATAATTTGACAAAAGCAAAAAGCTCAGGAGATGTAAAGTTTGATCTGCAGGCAGGAGCTATAGGAAAGCAGGCTCATTCTGATGAATACAGTTTTATACCTGCTTCAGATTTTAATTATAACGGCTTTAGAATAGGTGCAGGTTTCAGCGGACTTATACCCTACTCTGGAACTAGATGGTCTGTAGAAATCAAACATGACAGTTTCTTCGGTGATTTCAAAACTGGAGATATTACACTGCCTGTAGACACTCCATTCGGAACTGTTAATGGTAAATTGCCAAACTTGGGTACAAATGATTTTAAATATTATTATCCAAGCATTAAAATACAAATAGCACAGCCAATATTAAGAGACTTTTTTGGTAAGCTAGACAGATACCCTATAAAAGATGCAGAATATCAGCTTACAATAGCCAAATTAAAAAGAATGATAGATGATAACAGCGTATTAACATCTTATCAGAAAATATATTATCAATGGATAATGGCTAGAAAATTAACAGCTTTGTATGATGCTATGATTAGAGAAGCTAAAAGTTTTGAAAATCAGGTTTATAAAAGATATTCAAGCGGAGTTATAGATAATGACTCCTATCAGAATGCAAGAAGACAAACTTTAAAATATATAGAAGCAAAAGATAAATCAGAGTTGATGCTTAAAAAAATTATAAGAAATATAAAGTTCTTCATACCAGAAGAAAATATTATACCAAACGAAGATGACTGGACGCAGACACTTGAAACTTCTATTAATGCCAAAGTGGATATAGTGCCTTTTTTAGAAAGTGCTCAGGGACAAATGGCATATCAATTAAAATTAAGAAGCGAATATGCACTCTCTATAATGAAAAATAATGCATTGCCAGACTTATCAATAGTAGGAAGCGTATCATTATCTAGTTTGGACGACAGCGGATATTTTAAATCTTTTTCTACTATGACAAATGTTGATTATTTTGTAGGGCTTATGTTTTCTTATCCTATAGGCGGACGCGATGCAAAAGCCAAAATGGAAGATGCTTATGCTGCTTTGAATGCTGTTACAGCTGACTTTGACAGAGTTAATAGGGATTTTGATGTGCAGATAGGTACTTATTATGATGAATTTGAAGCATACAAAAAAATGCTTGAAAATAAAAAGTTAGAAGTTAATGCTATAGTTTCAAGGATAAATACTCAAAATGCTAAATTCAGACAAGGTCGTTTACCTATAGATGAAATAATAAATGCTAGGCTCGATTTAGCACAGGCAAGAGCGGAACTTCTTAATCTTGAATACATGATAATAAGCACAGTTATGGATTATAATTCACTGGTGCTTCTTAGTAATTAGGAATAATTAATTTTTATTTAAATGATTGGAAAATAATATATGAATAAAATTATAGAACTATTTGCAAAAAACAGATTATTGGTTAATGTAATCATTTTAATAACTTTAGCAGTTGGAATATACTCTTATCTTAATATAAAAAAAGAGGCATTTCCTTCTACAAACTTTGACGTTATGATAGTACAGGTTATATACCCAGGGGCTTCTCCAGAAGATGTTGAACAATATGCTATGATACCAATAGAAGACGAGCTTCAGACTATAGCAGGTATTGATGAGTTTTATTCTATAATAATAGAAAATGCAGGAATACTCACTATAAGAATAGATATGAATTTAAAAGATTCAAGACCAGTAAAAGATGAAATATTTAGAAGACTTCAGAATGCTCCTAATGTATCAAAAGATGTTTCAGAGATAAAAATTTTTGAAGCCAATGCAAACAGAATGCCTATATACAATTTAGGTATAAGATTTAAAGAAGGACAAGAAGGAAGCGAACAAGAACTCTATGATATATCCAAAAGATTTGAAAAAGAATTAAAATATGTAGACGGAGTTGCAAATATAGAAGTATACGGAAGAACAGACCCAGAAATACAAATATTAGCAGACCCTTATAAATTAAGAGAATACTATACTTCATTAACCGAAATTATACAGGCATTATCTTTAAGAAATATACGCTCTACAAGCGGAAGTATGAAGCCATCAGAAAGTGATGATTTGGAAGATAAGAATAAACTTCTTGTTACTACAGGGCAATTTCAAGACCCTTTATCTATTACAAATGTTATAGTGCGTTCTATATTCAATGGACAGCCTGTAAGAATAGGCGATATTGCAAGAGTTGAAGAATTATTCGTTGATAAAAGTGTGTATATGAGAGTTAATAGTAAGCATGGATACTCTATAAACATAATAAAAAAAGAAGATGCTGATATATTAAAAACTATTGATAATGTTAATCAATATTTTGAAAAAAATAAATCTACTATTCCAAGCAATATAGAAATAGTTCCTATGGCTGATAACTCTAGAACTATTACAGACTTGCTTAATGCAGTGTCTTCAAATATTATAACAGGTTTTATAATCATATTTATAATACTTATTATATTTTTGGATTTTAAGAGTGCAATATTTACTTCGCTTGGAATGCTTATAGTTATATCTGTTTCTCTTATTTATATGACATACTCTGGAATTACTTTTAATATAATATCTCTCGGAGGCATAATAACTGTACTTGGTATGATAGTGGACAATTCTATAGTGGTGTCAGAAAATATTTTTAACTATCATCAAAGAGGTATAAAAGGTCTTGAAGCTACAAAAAATGCCGTAGGAGAAGTATTTATGCCTATGCTTGTTTCTACCCTCACAACAGTTGCCTCATTTGCTCCTATAATATTTGTTACAGGTACTATGGGAAGGCTTATAAATCAGTATCCTAGAGTTGTTATTGTTGCTTTAATAGTAAGTATTTTCCAAGCGGTTTTGCTTCTTCCTAATAACTTGATTACTAAAGAAGAGCTCACAGGCGAACATAAAAGAAAAAGATTTAATTTTAAAAATCCGCTTGATTTTGATAAGGATAAATTATTTGATAAATTAAAAATTCCATTTGTTAAGTTTTTAAGATTTACATTAAAGTTTAGATATATTGTTCTTATATTTTTTATAGTTACACTTCTCATCACTCTTTTAATAGCCAAATCAATATTTGCAAAGTTTACTTTAGTTTATGATACAAGTGCTGATGTTATAGTTGTTAATATTGATACTGGTGTGGGAAGTTCTATATACAAAACAGAAAAATATCTTCAAAAAGTAGAAAATATTATTTATGAAACAATAAACACTAATGATATAATAGCAGTTTATAGTTTACTTGGAAAACAATTAGATAAAAATACTGTAGAGATATCTGAAGAGATGGATAATATTGCAGGCACTATGATATATTTAGTTCCAGCCAATAACAGAAAAAAAATAGCTTATGATATAGCAGATGATTTAAATGCGGCTATAGAAAAAAGCGGAATAAAAGATGAATTAGAGCTTATCACAGTTAATACCAAACTTCCAATAAACCCTGGTAAAGCAGTTGATATAAAAATAATAGGTAATGATACTGCTATGGTTAAAGAAGTAAAAGATAAAATGAAAGAACATCTTTTGAGTTTGGACGGAGTAGTCAATTACGATGATGATGATAAAATAGGACAGGAAGAATTGAGAGTAATATTTGATTATGACAGAATGTCTGAACTCGGAGTGAATGTAGCATATGCAGCAAGAGAATTAAGAGCGGCTTATTCTGGAATAGTAGCAACTTCAATACAGGAGTTTGAAAATAAATTGGACTTTAGAGTACGTTTAGATAAAAAATATACTTATGACACTAATGTACTTAATAATCTTTTAATACCAAATACCTATTACAGACTTATACAATTAAAAGATATAGCAGACATATACATTACAAACAATCAGTCAAGCATAAGACACTATAATGGAAAAAAATCTATAACTATGACTGCAGACCTTGAACAGGGAAAAAATACTGCCATACAAGTAACCTATGCAATGCAGGATTATTTTAATTCTATAGCTAAAGATTATCCTAATATAAGCGTAGAGTTTGCAGGAGAAGTTAAAGAAACAAGAGGCTCCATAATAGGTATAGCTTGGGGATACTTAATTGCCATAATAGCTATATATGTGATACTTCTTCTTCAGTTTAATAAATTTGTTCAGCCCTGTATGATACTTGGTATAATACCTTTTGGAATAATTGGAGTTATACTAGGATTTGCAGCTCATAGAATGCCTATGTCATTCGTAGGTGCTGTAGGAATAGTAGGACTTGCAGGTGTTGTTGTCAACAATGGTATTATAATGGTTGACTTAATAAATAGAATACTTGAAGGAGGCAATATACATAACAAACAAGATGTATTAAATGCTGTTGTAGAAGGTGCAGGAGACAGATTCAGAGCAATATTTTTAACAACTGTAACTACAATATTCGGTCTTCTTCCAACTGTTTATGGTATAGGCGGACGTGCTGATTTGATAGTGCCTATGGTTATGTCTATGGCTTACGGGCTTTTATTTGCTGGACTTTTGACATTGATACTGCTTCCATCTTTATTTATGATATCTGCCGATTTGAAGCTTATAAAAATAAATTATGAGAAATAATTTTATATATTATTTTTTATATATATTTTTTAATAAAAAATATTTTGCAATTTTAATTTACTCTAGTATAATCTTTATATAAATAAAATCATGAGCTGCTTTATGTTAAAAGATATACCTAAATATATAAAATACAGAATTGACAGAATGCTTAATAAGGGACTGCTTTATCAATTACTTCTTTTGGTATTTGCAATAATAATACTGCTTTTAATAGTATCTATATTTATAATAGTATTTTTTAATTATCCTCCTAAAGATGCATTTTGGGACAGTTTAATGCAGTTTATAGATACTGGAAATATATCTTCTGTAGACGGCAGCACTGGTATTGTATTAACTTTTCTTATGGTAACTTTTATAGGAGTATGCGGCTGGGGCTCTCTTATAGCTATGATTAATAAAGCACTTCAGGATAGAATTAATAATTTAAGCAAAGGCAATGCTTTTATTATGGAAAAAAATCATGCTATTATATTAGGATACGGTGAAGAGGCTTTAACTATAGTAGAAGAGTTTATTATGGCTAAAGTAAAAACTATTATCATACTATCCGAACATAATGTTGATATAATAAGAAAAAGAATATCATTTATAAAAGGAAGCAAACAAACTAATATAATAATAAGAGAAGGATCAGCAAGCAGAATAGAAAATATTAAACTTCTTAATATAGCAAAATCTTCAAGCATATCAATAATAAACAATGATGATACAGAGTCATTAAATATACTTCTAGCTTTAAAAAAGATAGTTGAAGAAGAAGAACTTGATAAAAAAATAAATATATGCGTATTAGTTCATGAAGAAGATACTATTGAAATAATAAAATCTATTGAAGAAAAAAATTTCGTTATACATGTTATTTATAAATATGAGATATTATACAAACTTATAGCTCAGAGCATAATTTATACTGGACTTAGCAATGTTTATGAAGATTTGTTTTCAAATGACGGCAATGTATTTTATATAGAAACTGATCATGATTTTAATGACTTTAAATTTGAAGAAGCAGCTTTAAAATATCTTGAAAGAGGTATGATACTTCTAGGTATAACAAAAGAAGATAGAAGTCAGTTATTAATACCTAATTATGATTATATATTAAAAAAAGAAAACAGACTTGTAATACTTTCAAGAAACAATAATGATGATAATATAAAAGAATATCCTGATATAAAGCCAAGCATAATAAAATATAAAAATAATATATTATTAATATGCGAAGAGAACAGATATGATGAAATAATAAAAGAGATTTCTGAATATATGGAAAATCATAATACGAGTATGATTAGCTACAACTTGGTAAAATCTCAGAAAAATAAATATAAGTTTATGCGTGAAAAACTAAAAGAAGAAAATACTACAAAAATAGTTTTAATATCAGAAGATAATGTTACTGATGTAAAAAGCATTAATATACTTTTAATCATAAGACAAATTATAAGAAAAGAAAATTTCAATATAGCAATACTTTCTTTATTAAACTCTATACAAAAAAGAAATTTAATATATTCTGATGATGTCAGAGATTTCATAGTAAGCGGTAAATTAATAGGTATGCTTATGGCTCAGGCATCTATTAGTTCAAATATATTGTATATCTTCTACGGACTTTTAAGTAAAAATGGAAAAGATATAATAATGTCGCCCTACTCTGATTATTTTAATGAATCAAAAAGTTTTAAAGATGTTTATTTATACTTGCTTAGAAAAAGGGTTATTATCATTGGGGTAAAAAGATACAATGATGTTATTATAAATCCGAATAATGACTGTATGCTAGACAATAAAGATGAAATAATCATTATTACAAATTATGTACTTGAAGAAGAAAATGAAGAGTTAATTTTTTAGAATTAAATATTTTGCTCCATTAACTTAATTATATCAGTATAATTTTTTTGCTTGGCATAAAATAATGCATCATTACCATGCTTATTTACTATGGATTTATCAGCATTTGCTTTAATTAATAACTCTACAACTTTTACATGCCCTTCCATACAAGCCAATATAAGAGCAGTATTTCCTACATCATCTTGTATATTAACATTAATATTTTTAGCAATAATTTTTTCTATAACATCTTCATCACCGAATATAGCAGCATCTAAAAAAGTTTCTTCATCTTGAGTTAGAGGATAAAGTTTGTTATATGGTATTAACAAAACAGAGATTATAATTAATGGTATTAGTATAATATTTTTCATCATAAATACCTCCTGTTTATTTTAATGATAAAAAACAGTTAATAAAATAAAAACTATTCTTAAACAGGTAAATATATTTAAGAATAGTTTTATAAAGCTGTGGAGGTTATGGGGATCGAACCCACGACCTACTGCGTGCAAGGCAGTCGCTCTCCCAAACTGAGCTAAACCCCCGTATATGTATTGTAAAGAACCTGAGCGTGTGGGCCTGGGAGGAATTGAACCACCGACCTTTCGATTATCAGTCGAACGCTCTAGCCATCTGAGCTACAGGCCCTTTTTAATCATCAACGATATGGATTAGATTATAGCATAATAAAAAAAAATAGCAAGTCTTTTTTTAAAAAATAATAATATTTTTTAAAAATATGTTGTAAAAAACTTTATTCTACTATAATATATAGAAAATAAAAATACAGAAATAATTTTATGAATAACAACTTTTTTGATAAAGATAAAAATAATAATTCATTAACTCATAATAAAATACTAGTAAACGGCGGAGAGATATTATTAGTTTTGATAATATCCAGTGCTTTTTTTTATTTTTGCTATTTAATTAGAGGAATTATAAACCCTATTATATTATTTATTATTCTAATAACAGCATTAATTCCTTTTTGGAAATATATATGGGCTAAAACTTCCATATTTTTAATATTATGTCTTTTTACTTTGTGGGTAATTAGAGAAGCTGGTTATTTAGTAGCTCCTTTTATATGGGGAATATTTATTGCATATATGTTCGATCCTCTTATAACAAAAATGCAGAAAAAAATTCCTAGAATAGCAGCTGTGCTTTTTATTTTTATTCCTCTTATTATAATCGCTGTAATATTTTTTGTATTTATTCTTCCTAGAACTATAGAAGAGATGGAAGTAATATTAAGAAGTCTTCCGCAGTATGTAGATAAAATATATAACTCTATTTCATCATTATTAATTTCAATATCAGATAAATTAAACAGATCCATAGGAAAAAGTTTTGATATTGATACGGCAATAGATGCTGCTTCTATAAAAAATTTTCTATTTGGAAGCGATGGAATATTCACTCTAATATATAAAAAAATGATAGATTTCAGATTTCAGAATATTTCGAGTTTAACTACAATATTTAGTGTAATATTTTCATATTTTGTAATACTTCCTTTTGTTACTTTTTATTTGATGCTGGATTTTCAAAATATCAAATCCAAAATTATAAAAATAATACCTATGAGATGGCAGACTTCTGTAAACGAAATAATAAAAAAATCTAATTCTATTATTAATGGTTATGTAAGAGGAATGACAATACTTGCTCTCTCATTTTTTATAATAAGCTATATACTTTTATCTGTAACTAATACAAAATACGCTTTTATTTTAGCTTTATTGAGAGGGCTTCTTAACTATATACCTTTTATAGGACCATTTGCTGCATTTATAACTGCCCTATTAGCGGGTATTATTACAGAAAATATATGGTGGCATGGAGCATTAAAAATGTGCATAATATTCGGCTTTGTGCAGATACTAGATTCTGGTTTAATGGCTCCAAAAATACTTGGAAAATCAGTGAAAATACACCCTATAGCCGTAATGTTTAGTACTATTATAGGCGGAGTATTATTCGGATTTTTAGGAATATTATTCTCCGTACCGTTCTGCGGAATTGTTTTATTAGTGGTTCAGAACTTTTTTAATAAATACTATAATTCAAAATTTTATACTTTAACTAAAAGAGGAAAATAATGTTATTATATTTAATACCAATCTTTATAATATTACCGCTTATATTAATGGCGATTATGATATTTCTTCCAACTGTTATAGGAAAAAGAATGCCGCCTTCTTTCTCTAAAGAAAAAACTCAGGTATTTGATATACCAAGAAATGAATTATATCATCTTCTTATAGACTATGAAAATTATCCTGCTTGGCTTAAATATATATCCATAGTGCGTGTTGAAAAATTAGAAGGAAATAAACTTAAAATAATGCAGACATATTCAAATAGAAGAACATATCAGGAATTAATAGAAGTAAGAAGAGTGGAAAACAGCGAAATATCTATAGTAAAAACTGAAAACGAATTTACAGCTTTATGGACTTATATACTGGAAGACGCTGAAAATGGCGGAACTAGAATGACTATAAAAGAAACATTATATGTATACCACCCATATTTAAGATTTATGCTAAAATATGTTCTTATAGATGAGAATGGTAAAAACGACTTTTTTAGAAGAGTAAGAAACTTTATCAATAAAAATAAAAACAGTTAATTACTTTCTGTTTTTTTCTCCCCAGATACATATAGCATCTAGTATTGGTATTAAAGATTTTCCTCTTTTTGAAAGACTATACTCTACTTTAGGAGGTATTTGAGGATATTCTTTTCTAGTTACTAAATCGTCTTTTTCTAACTCTTTTAAAGTTAAACTCAGTGTCTTATGAGATATTCCTGATATTATTCTTTTTAATTCATTATATCTTACAACTTTTAATTCTGACAATATATATAATATTATCATTTTATACTTACCAGATATTAATGACATAGTATATGCAAAACCTGTATCTTCCATATATTTTTCTTTTAAACTCTCTTTTTTCATAAAATTATCCTTTTACTTTACTTACAGTTAGTATATAACATTTTTGTTAGTACTTGATTATACTAATATATAATACTATAATAATAATATCAATAACAATTTATAGTAAAAGGAGTCAAAAATGAAAAAAATACTAATATTAAATGGAAGTCCAAGAGCAAACGGTAATACTAAAGCATTAATAGAAGAGTTTACTAAAGGAGCAAAACTTAACGGAAATAATATAATAAAATTCGATTTAGATAAAATGAATATACATGGATGCAAAGGATGCTTAAAAGGAGGAAAAGATAAAGAAAGTCCTTGCACACAAAAAGATGATATGCAAAAAATATACCCTCACTATAAAGAAGCTGATATATTAGTACTAGCTTCACCTATGTATTATTGGGCTTTCAGTGCACAATTAAAAACTGCAATAGACAGATTATTTGCTGTTACAGAAATAGACAGCAACTATAAAACGCCGTACAAAGAATGCATTATGCTTATGGCAGCAGAAGGAAATGATGAAAATAATTCTAAACCTGTTATAGAATATTATAAATATCTTTTGAATTATCTAGGCTGGAAAGATTTAGGATATTTAATAGCAGGAGGAGTATTTAATATAGGCGATATTAAAGGAAAGGAAGAATTAAATAAAGCATTTGAAATGGGTAAATTGATATGACAGCATTTACATTAATGAATTTTAATATATAATATATAGTCAATAAAATTAAAAAAAGGATAAAAATATATGCTTAATTTTGAGCCTATTAGTTTGGATAAACAAGAACTATATCATAAATATTTTTCTATAACACCAGAACAGTCAGCAGATTACACATTTATGAATCTTCTAGGACTTAAAGATATATATATGCTTGAGTGGGCATTTACAGAAAAATTAGTTTGGATAAGACAGAAATCACCATACATTACTTACTGGGCACCTGTGGGAGATTGGTTTAATACTGATTTCTGCAATGATATGGGACCTTGTGAAATATCAGGAGAAGCTGTTATAAGAATACCAAAAGAACTTGCTTTATTTTGGGAGAAAACTACTAAAATAAAAGTGAAAGAAAGCAGAGATGAATGGGAATATTTATACGATTTTAATGATCTAGTTACACTTTCAGGAAAAAAATTCCATAATAAAAAGAATCTGTATAATCAATTTATAAAAAATGATTTTGAGTACAAACCTATAGATAAAACTATTGTAAAAGATATACTCGATTTTGAAGCCAAATGGGAAGAAGAAGAAAAGAAAAATAATGATGCATCTCAAAATAATGCTGAAGAATGCGAAACCTTTGAAAGTAATAAATTATTATCTCATGAAGTCAGAGCAGAAGCTGATACAATAATGATAAAAACTTTACTTGATAATTGGGATATTATAAACAATATATCAGGCGGTGCTATATACGTTGATAAGAAAGTGGCAGCCTATACAATAGCTGATTTGAGTATGAGAGATACAATAGTAGTGCATTCTGAAAGAGGAGACAGAAATTATAAAGGTACTTATCAGGCTATAAACAGAATGTTCTTAGAAAATTTAAAAAATTATGTAAGCGATTATGAAAGATTTAAATTCGTTAATAGAGAACAAGACGTAGGAGATTTGGGACTTAGAAAAGCAAAATTATCGTATAATCCAGTGGGTTATGTTGAGAAATATAAAGGTTTTTGTGCAGAGTTTTAATATATACCTAAACAAAATATAATTTGTCAAAAATAAATTTTTAAATTTCAGATTTGTGGGGACTAGCCCCCACACCCCCACTTCTTTTGTGACGCCTGTCCGCCTTCGGTGTGCCACAAAGAAGCAGGCACAGCCCGCAGTCGCGAAAGGCTATATTTCAGGCTAAATTTGGTAATTTATTCTACATGTAAAAAATAATTAGTACTATTTAGTATTATTTTTACACTTGCACTTTCGCGAAGCGTATCCGAGCTTGTCGAGGATATAAGGTTCTTTGACGCTGTCCGCCTGCGACCGAAGGAAGTACTGTTAAGTATGGCGTGCGGCGGGAAAAAGAACAATAAAAAATTGATAAACTTAAAAATTTTTAGTATATACCTAAACAAATATGATTTGTCAAAAAATAAATTTTTAAATTTTAGTATTTGTGGGGACTAGCCCCCACACCCCACTTCTTTTGTTGCCACAAAGAAGCAAAAAGGCACATTTTACACTGAATTTAGTAATTTATCCTACATATAAAACATGATTAGTACGATTTAATAATAATTTTAATACTTGCACTTTTTGGTTCTTTTTGCGGCGGGAAAAAGAACAATAAAAAAATTGACAAACTTAAGAATTTTT
>NZ_CASEGO010000013.1 GCF_949287625.1 uncultured Brachyspira sp.
TAAAAGAATACATTCTACTTTAAATTATGATACTCCTATGCTATACTTTAAGAAATTAAGGAATACTTAAATGCAATATGTATGGAACCCGTGCAATTATTAAAAAATATTTTAGTTGACATAATTTGTATAAGCATTATAATCTAATTGTAAATATTTTATACGTGTATTAAGTATATGGATAAATACAAATTAGTGAAATATAATAAAGGAACCGTTATTTTTAAAAGCGGAGAAAAGGCAGAAGATTATTTCTATATAATATCCAGAGGAAAAATATTATCATATAATAATTTTTGCGATAATTACACTATCACATATAATGAAGGAGGTATTATAGGAATAATACAGGCCATTACTGGAGAGCCTTACTATTCCACATCTGAAACAGCAGAAGATTGTGAATTATGGCAAATAAAAATAGAAAATATTAGCAGGTTAAATAATAAACATTTAATAAATAAAATATCAAATTACCTATCTTTTATACTAGAAAATTGGCTTAGCAAATACTATTCAATAATCACTAAAAATAAAATAGATCTTTACAATAAAGAAGATATTATAACTATGGCAAGTATTTATAAAGACAGCGGATTTGAAGATGCAAGCTATAAACTTTGTAGAGCATATTTAAATTTATTTGAAGAAGATACTAATATCGATAAAGTTAAAGATTTTATAAAATTTTTAAACCCAGCTAAAAAACCTGAATACATCAAGAAAGATTTATTAAAAATCACAAAAGGATACTGCATATATAGTGAGTTAGAAATAAGTAATAATATATATTATATAAAGTCTGGAAAATTGGGCGTATATAATATAATGAATGGAAAATATGTTACAAGAGCGGTGTATCCAGCAGGCTATATTATAAATGGTTATAGTCCAGTACTTGAATATAAACCTCTTCTCACAACTGTAATAGCATTAGAAGATTCTGTAATCGAAATTATAAATCAAGATGAACTTATAAAAACTTTATACAGCAATGTGGAACTTAGAATAAAATTTATAAAAATGACTTCAATTAAAGTTATAAGTACAGTATTAAAAATAAAAGCGGTAAATAAAGAAAATATAAGATATAAACTTATATTAATTATATATTCTATTCTAAAAATAGAAACATTATTTACTATGCAAAAATGTATTAACCTTATATATAAAATAGATGATATAAAAAATATGATTAATTTAGATGCGGAAAATAAAAAAATATATTCTGAATTAGAAAAAATTAAATATATAAAATTAGATACTTTTGATAATATTACAGTAATTGATGCTGAAAATTATTTAAAAGAATATGAAGATTATACAAAATAATCATTTTTTATTAGTAATAGACTTTCCTATAAAGAGTTTATAGTTTTATTTTTTATTATTGACATAATTATATTGTACATTATAATTATTATATATAAAATATAATAGAGAAAAATGGAACAGTATACTAAAGTACAATTTAAAAAATCGGATATCATATTTAAAGATGGTGAAGAAGCAGAAAAATATTTCTATATAATAGTTAAAGGAAAAGCTGCAGCCTACAATAAATTTTATGAAACACATACAAGTTATTATAAAGAAGGAGATATAATAGGATTAATCTCTGCAATAACAGGTGAACCATACTATTCAACAGTTGAAGCAGTAGAAGATGCAGAACTTTTACAAATAAAAGCAGAAAATCTCATCAAAATAGATAATTATAATTTAATAGATAAAATTTCAAATTATTTCTCATATATATTAGAAAGCTGGCTAAGTAAATATTATACTATAATTACAAAAAATAAAGTGGATTTGTATAATAAAGAAGATATATTAACTATAGCAAACATTTATAATAATAATAATTTTTCAGATGCTGCATACAAAATATGTTCCAGCTGTATAAAACTTTTTGAAGATGATTCTAATATAAATGATGCTAAAAGATTAATACTTCATACAAGACCTGCAGATAAACCTCAAAAAATAAGAGAAAATATTTATAAAGTAAAAAAAGGATACTGCCTATATTCAGAACTTGAACCAAGCAGCAATATATATTATTAAATCTGGAAAAGTAGGAATATATAGTATTGTAAACTCAAAACAAACTGTGAGACTTATTTACCCTTCTGGATACATCATAAATTGCTACAGACCTGTTTTAGAATATAAAGCACTCTTTACAACGGCTATAGTACTTGAAGATTCTACAATAGAAGTTTTGCAAAAAGAAAATTTAATGAATATAATAAATACAGATCCGGAGTTTAAAGCTAATTATATAAAAATTACAGCAACAAAAATTAATAGTGCTATTTTAAAAATTAAAGCAATCAATGCAAAAGAATTGAACATGAAATTAATCATTTTAATATACTCGATTCTTAAAATAGAAACTTTATTTAATAAAACTAAATATGTTAATCTGCCTTATCAAATAGAAGATTTAAAAAATATGTTAAATATAGAACATAGTAATAAAGAAATAAGTGCATCACTTAATAAAATAAAATATGTAGAATTAGATTCTCTTAATAGCATAAGAGTATCAAATTTTCAGAACTATTTTGAAGAATACAAAAAATATACAGTTTAATACATAGAATAAAATATAATATGCCAAACAACAAAAATATTAAAAACATAATATTTCGCTAATATATTAAATTTTCTTGTTTTTTTTTCAAAAATAATTATAATTAAAAGCAGCAAAATAATTAACATAAATATTATAAGATGAACAATTACAAAACTTCGAAATTTCCAAAAAATTATTTAATCTATGAAGAAGGGAACTATCCCAAAGATGTATTTTACATAATCACTAAGGGAAAAGCTAAATCATATTCAAGTAATTCAAAAAATTATGACAGAGAATATGATATAGGATTTATTGCTGGACTTATGAATTTAGCAACAAATGAGCCTTATTTTGTAACAATGGAAACAACTGAAGATACAGAAGTGATAGAAATGAATTTATCTGATGTTAAAAATTTAACTAATACAGATTTAATAAAGAAAATATATGATTATTTGAACTCCACACTTGAAACTTGGCTTTCTAAATATTATAGTAATTTAGTAAAAAATAAAGTAGACTTATATTATAAAGATAATATTTTTGTTATAGCTGAAATATATAAAAAAAATGAATTTTATGATGCTGCTTATAAATTGTATGCTGACTATATAAAAGAATTTGATTATGCAGAAAATGTAGAAGGTGCAAGAATAGAATTATCAAAATTGCAAGCTATGGCTCCGCCTAAAAAATTCAGTGATAATATATACTTATATATGAAAGGCAGCTGTATTTATACCGAATTAAAACCAAGTAATTCTTTATATATAATAATGTCTGGAAAAATAGGCATTTATAATGCAATTAATGGGGATCTTTTATTAAGAGATGCATATGGAAAGAATTATATATTAGACGGATACGGTCCAAAATCAGACTATAAACCTCTATTAACTTCAGCAATAGCATTAGAAACATCTTATGTAAAAACTTTACAAAAAGAAGAGTTTTTAGAGATGATTATTAAAGATAAACAATTAAGATCATACAATATAAAAATGATGTCTGTAAAAATTATGAATATTTTATATAAAATAAGAGCTATAGAAGAAGAAAATATAACCTTAAAATTATTTATAATAATATCTACTATATTAAAAATAGAAATTTTATTTGAAGAACCAGAAAATCTGCTATTATCTCATACATTAGATGATATAAAAAACTCAATGAATAATATATCTAAAGATGATATTCTTGGTAATTTAAGAAAAATTAAATCTGTAGAAATTGTAAAAGATAAATACATAAAAATAACTAATATAAATAATTTTTTCAAAGAATATCATGAATATCAAAAAAATAATTATTGACATACTCTATAAATGTATTAAAATATTACACAAACTATATATGGATCAACTATGTTAAATTATAATACTATTAAATTTAATAAATCTGCTACTATTTTTATAGAAGGGCAAGAACCTAAATATACTTTCTTTATAATAAAAAAAGGAAGCGTTATTGTATACAGTTATTTCGCTGATAATTATACTATAGAATATAAAGAAGGAGAAATTATAGGATTATTTAATGCCGTTTTAAATGAACCTTATTTTTCAACTGTTAAAGCTTTAGAAGACGTAGAAGTAATAGAGATGAATATTAATGAAATAGAAAAAATGGATAATTTAAATCTTATTAATAAAATATACGATTATCTTTTAATTAACATAGAAAGATGGCTTAACAGATATTATTATTTTCTAAATAAAGAAAACAATCCATACTATAATAGTCATCACAATAAAATGAGCAATATTAACATAATAGAAATGTGCGAAATATATTCTAAAAACGGATTTAAAGATGCTGCTTATAAATTATACAAAAAATACGCTGAATTATATCCAAATAATGAAGATAAAATAAAAGAACTTAATAATTTATTTGGGAATATCAAACCTATAGAAGAAGCAGAAAATATTGAAGATAATATATATAAATACAAAAAAGGAACTTGTATTTATACAGAGCTTCAGGCAAGTGATTATTTATATGTTATAAAGTATGGTCAAATTGGGGTTTATAATATATTTGATAATAGATAGGTTACAAGAAGAGTACTATCTACAAATGATGTACTTAACGGATATTCTCCGCTTTCAAAAAATAAATTACTTTTAACAACTGCAATAGTTCTCCATGACTCAATAATAGAATTAATAAAAAAAGAGGATGCTGTTAATTTGGTGCAGTCAGACAGAAATCTTAGATTATATTTTGTAAAAATAATGAGTATGAGAATATACGGTACAATATCAAGAATAAGAGCATTTAAAGCTAATAATATAGTAAGTAAATTTGTAATCATTATAGAAGCATTAATAAAAAATGAATTATTATTTAAAAGTTTAAGCAGAATAAGTTTTCAATATAATATAAATGATATATGTTCTATGATAGGTATAGAATACAAACCAAACATAGAAGATGATTTGAAAAAAATAAAGGCATTAAGTATATTAGACGGCGGTTATTTAGTTGTTAATAACGTAGATGAGTTTTATAAAGAATATGATATATACAAACAAAGAAACTCATATAAAATAGAAAATAATAATTAAATAATAAAATGTGATAAATATTCTATATTGCCTTTAGAGCCTTTTATAGGAGATACTGTTCTGTTTATCTCTTTAAATCCAGAGTTAGTAATCCTATTAATAGCATTATTTACTATTTTATCTCTTAAAATATCATCTTTAATAATGCCTCCTTTTGATACATCTCCTCGTTCTGCTTCAAACTGAGGCTTTATTAAACTAACCCAAAACTCTAAATCATTTAATTCTTTAAATATTACAGGAGCTATTTTAGAAACGGATATAAAAGAAACATCGCTTACTACAACTGAAGGTATTTCATCATTAAACATTTCCCTTTTTATATCTTTAGCATTAAAATCTTCTATAGAAACTACCCTACTATCAGAACGAAGTTTATAAACAAGCTGATTATGCCCAACATCTAAAGCATAAACTTTTTTAGCACCATAACGAAGAAGACAGTCTGTAAAACCGCCAGTAGATGCCCCAATATCCAAGCATATTTTATCGTCTACAGATATATCAAATACAGAAAATGCCTTTTCAAGTTTATCTCCAGCCCTAGATACATATTTTATATTCTGAACAACATCTATATTATCTGTATCTTTTATCTTTTGAGCCTTAGCAGTTACTTTTACGCCGTTTACAAATACACAGCCAGCAAGTATTATATCCTGTGCTTTAGACCTGCTATCTGTGTATCCCTCTTTATAAACATATTCATCTAATCTCATATTATAAGAAATATATAATGATTATTACAATCCAAGAAAAGATTTTATTATATAAAGCGAATTTCTTTCTTTATCTCTTGTATTAATTTTGAAAATCATTTGAGTATGATTATTATCCAATATATTAGAAGTAAAATACATAGATTCAAATGCCTCTGCATAGTCATCTCCTACACCATATAATGATAAATTAGGATTAAACTCTAAATATAAAGACATAGTATTATTTTTTGCCAAATCAAGTTTATCACTAGCTATTGATGAAGCAGGAAGCTCTCCATTAATAATAGAATCTATAATATCAGAATTACTTGAAACATATAATATAGAATCTTTTATATAACATAAATATCCGCTTATTGTATAAATATCATCAGAAGAATCTTCAGATAAACTTTTAAGTATCATTTCAACAGAATTTGTATCAGTTATAGAAATAGAAGCAAGTATATTAGGATCTGTATTATTATCAGGATTATCCCATACAGATACGAATATATCCCCGCCTAAAAGTTCTATAAACTTATAAACATCAATGTTGTATTCTTCCAAAACTTTCAATTCTTCTTCAAATGGAAGATTATTTATATCTCCCATAATACTTCTCATATGATTTGCAAGTTCCTTACTGTTGAATGCCAAAGAAAGAAAACCATAATTATTTTCACCATTAGCAAAGCTGTATATATTCTCAGCTAACTGTTTTTTCAAAAGCGAAGCATTATAAGGATAATTCGGAGTATAACTATCAACCATTACATTTGCTTCTCCATTATTAAAACTCATTTTTGTAGTAAGAATCGCATCTTTATAACTATCTCTTGGTATGCCGTCATAACTTCTTCCAAATAAAAATCTAGCAAAATCAGAAGTATCATCAGCCAATATTGATAAATTAGCCCAAACATAAGCATCATTAGTCTCATTTTCTAATGATAAAAAAGTTTCATTATCTAAAGGGGTATTATTAATAAATATGTAATTAGCTATATTTGTTATATAATCTTTATTTAAGTCTTCATTATACCAATAATTATCTTTTAATTTCAAATTAATTGTAAATATATCTTTATTCCAAGATATTAAATTATATTCATCTAAAGCTAAATATCTGTATGCAGCATTGTCGGCAACAGAAACAAGTTTATCTTCTTGGCTAGACATTTTTATCATTAATTTATCAAGTTCAGTAATATCTTTTACATCGAGCATTATAGACATTTGCTGATATCCATTGAAGAAAACCACTCTTGCTGTTTTAGAAAAATCAATATAATCATTTAATCTATTAGTCATAACCTCAGCTACGAACTCATCATTTCTGTATTCTAAATATCTGTCAGCATATTTCTGCATAAACCATTCATTTAAAAGCTCCTGCAAATTAATTTCAGATTTCTGTGCAAGAGTATCTGCATTTAAGGAAAAAACACTGTCAGCATTATTAGGTATATATTTTTTATCTACAGCATATATAAATGTGCTAAATATCAATAAAAATAATGCTACTAATACTACCCTCTTCATAACGGCTCCTTCAAAGTTATATTATTACCTATAACATATTATATTAGACTGTAATTAAAAGTCAAGTATAATCAAATTTAGAAATAAAAAATTTTGATATAATATAAAAAAATCTTGCAAATATATATAAATTACTTATAATCATTAAATCTACTTTATTTTTATTTTTACAGGACAAATTATGAGATATTTAATACTGCATGGACACTTCTACCAGCCACCTAGAGAAAATCCTTTTCTGGGTGAAATACAGAAGGAAGCAAGTGCAGCTCCGGCTCATGATTGGAATGAAAGAATAACAAATGAATGCTACAGTCCTAATGCCTATTCCAGAATATTAGACGGATACGGCAGAATAACTGATATGTCCAATAACTACGAATATATTAGTTTTAATTTCGGACCTACACTTATTGATTATATAGCAAAAACAAGAGAAGATCTATTAAAAAGAATATTAGAAGCTGATAAAAAAAGTATAGCAAGACTAGGATACGGCAACGCTATTGCTCAGGTATATAATCATATAATACTTCCGTTAGCAAAAAAAGAAGATATGAGAGTGCAGATAAAATGGGGATTATATAACTTTGAAAAATATTTCGGAAGAAAATCCAGCGGTATGTGGCTTTCAGAAACTGCTATAAATTTGGACGTAGTTGATGCTTTATATGACTGCGGAGTTAAGTTTACGATACTATCTCCTTATCAGGCACATTATGTAAAAAATATCACTACTGTAGATGTTTCAGGTGCTAAAATAGATACATCAAAACCTTATTGGCTTTACGGACATAATGGAAAAAGAGTTGCTGTATTTTTCTATGATCATTATATATCTCAGTCAATAGCATTTGAACATTTACTCACATCTTCGGATAAACTTGCAGAAAGAATCAGAAATGCATACGGAGAAAAAAGACTTGTTAATATAGCAACTGACGGAGAAACTTACGGACATCATGAACCATTTGCTGATATGTGCTTGGCAAGATATTTTAAAGAAAATGTATACTATGATAATATTACTCCTACTAATTACGAACATTATTTAAGTATGTATCCTCCTATGGAAGAGGTTATACTTCATGAAGGTACTGGAAGAAGAGGAACATCTTGGAGCTGTTCACATGGTGTAGAAAGGTGGAGAAGCAACTGCGGATGCGGAGGCTGGGAAGGACTTGATTTATCTTGGAGAGGTCCTTTACGTGATGCTTTCGATATATTAAGAAAAATGCAGGATAAATTATTTGCCGAGTTTTTAGACTTCACAGATGAAACTAGAAACTCTTTAAGAGAAGAATATGTACGTGCTATATACAATGACTTGGATGCAAAAGATTTATACGAAATATGCAGCAAATATATATCATTTAAAGAGTTTGTATTCTTAATGGAATCCTATAAATACTCTTTGTTCTCATATACTTCATGCGGCTGGTTTTTTGAAGATGTATCAAGGCTTGAACCTATAAAAAATATGCAGTATGCTGAGCAGTCTTTCCATTATGCAAGACTCTTAGTAAAAGATAAAAATGTTTCTTTTGTAGATGATGCACATAAAGAGTTTTTAAAAACATTAGAAAAATCTATAAGCAATAAACCTGAACATCATAATGCAAGATATTTTTATGAGAAAGAAGCTAAAGTTGATGTATTTACTAAACTTTATGTTATAAACTATTTTATATTTAACCTTGCAGCCTCTGAATACAGAGATATTAATATAAATATTTTCAAACATGAAATAAAATCAACTAAAATAGAAAAAAATTATGTAGAAGGTATATTAATAGATAATATAGCAGCAGATATATATTTTAAAGTTCATATGATTAAAGAAAATCATGAGTTTAAAAATCAAATTCAAATATCAGAAGTTTATGATAATTTAGATAAAGCTACAATTTACACAATGTATTTGAAAGATCTAACCTCAGATATAAGAGATAAATTAGCAGACAGTTTATTCGAAGATGATATCAAAAAACTAGATACTTTAATGCATCAAATATACCCAGAATACAGAAAACTATTTACATATTTTAATTTAAATAGCATAACTCCAGACTATGACTACAGAAGAATAATGGGAGCTATGGCTTCTCCTATACTTAGAGAAAAAATTACTGAAAGGGGACGCGATGCTTATGATGAGGTTTCTGAAGATTTGAAAGATGCTAGAAATGCTGGAATATTTATATCAAACAGCGGTATATCAAGTTTAATAGGAGACAATATAAAAACAGCATTAAATGAATTATACAATACTGGAAATCCGTTTATAACTCATGATCTTCTTAGAGATATAAAATTTTTATCAAATAATGATATGCCTATAGACAGAAACACATTTGAAAACATTTTTTATAAAATACTTCAAAAATACAAAAGCGGCGACATAAAATTCGAGAGAGATGAAGAGAAAAAATCATTTAAAGAGCTTGGATATTGGCTCAACTTTAATATGGATAATATATAAAATTAATCTAATGAGTAATAATAAAATTATTATTACTCATTAGTATTTCTCATTATTAAACTTCCGTTAATTAAGCTCAAAACAACTTTAAAAGAATTATTAGTATTACAGTCAACATTTATTCTAATAACCTTACCAGCTTCAGAAGAATTTTTAGCCAATTCAACTTTTCCGTAGTCTTCTTTTCCAAATTTATAATTTGTTGTAATATAATAACCCTCATTTTTCCATAAATAATCAGCATATCTTACACTATAAGCAAGAACATCATCTACCTTATCAAAAGTTAATATTTTTATATCACCTTCATCTGATATATCTGTTCTTGGGTGAATTTTAAGGCCAGTAATTTTATTAACTGAAGAGACTGCATCATCGCCTATAGTATAAAATTCTTCATAAGGTTTGTCCTTAGAAATAAATAAATATGTTATAATTGATACCAAAACAATTGTTATTACGGTTGATATTATTTTTTTCATTTATAAAAAGCCTTAAAATATTATTTGCTATAGTTTTCAATAACGTCATTCTTGCAAATAATATTAGCTATTATTTTATTGTCTTTTTTTAATCTCAATATACCAAAAATAACATATATAAAAAATACGGCAAAAGAAAATATAGGTCCAAGATCATGTTCTATATTTGCCAATTTGGTTATATATGCTCCTATAAAATATCCGACTATAAGACATATTAAAGGAATAACATAAACAAAAAAATTAGTTCCCTTTTTTAATTCTTCTACCTCTATAACTACACTGTCTCCTTTATCAGCATTTATATTATTAAAAGCCCTAAGTACAATGGGTTTACCTTTAGAACACATAGTGCATCCATCACAGCTTGCACTTCTTTGAAGTTCAACTTTAGCTACATTATTACTATAAGTTTCTAATACCAAAGCAAATTCTCTTCTCATTTTTATACTATCCTTATGTTTAATTAAATAATCTTTTTAAAATTTTTGCAAAATAAGAACACTTCCCTGCTCTCATCTCTTGAGCTTTTAGGCTTAAATACATTTACACTCTCAAAATATTCGGACAATTCTTTCTTGAACATCTGCAAATCTTTTCCGTCAAATATCTTTATAAAAAAATACCCTCCATCTTTTAATACTTCTTTAGCCAAATTAAATATAGCCCTGCATAAAGAAACAGACCTGAAATGATTAGTTTCTCTGTCTGAAGTAGTATTAGGCATAGCATCGCTTACAACAACATCAAATAATGTATTATTAAAACTTGAAGCATCCATATCTTTTATATCGCCTAGTATAAAAGTAAATCTCTGATGAGCAAATGAATTAGGAAGTATATCAACCCCTACAACAGAGCCTGTTTTTAGTATCTTATTGAGCATATACTGACTAAAAGATCCCGGAGAACAGCCTACATCAAGAACTATATCAGATGATTTTATAAACTTGAATTTATTTTGTGCCTCTTCTAATTTAAAAACACTTCTTGCTTTATAGTTTTCCTCTTTAGCCTTTTTAAAATAAAAATCCTGTACCTTTTTCATTGTGAAATTCAACCTGTAATTAATAATCAATCAGCAATATGATAAGATATTATAATATAAAAAAAATAAAAGCAATAGAATAAAATCTATTGCTCTTTATAATCTATATAATATTAATAATAAACTTTATAATACCCAATTCAATTTCTCTTCAGTTCTGGTAACCCCTACAGGCAAATTGGTAAGAGCAGCTTTTTCTAATAAATTTTCAAGCCTTTTTATTCCCACTATATCTATCCTAGACATAGCCGCATACCTTATAGCGTCCGGACTTATCATAGCACAAGTTATAAGCACAGAATTAGCAATATTAGCATTTACAGCATACTCATACAAATGTACAAGCTCATCATTAAATATAGGGCTGTAAGATGTTCTAAAATATATTATCTTTTTTGGAGAATGAGGACTGTTGCTTTCTTTAGCAAAAACTATTAAATACTTTTTGTCCGTAGTTTTTAATGAATATGGTATAAGACCTATACTTGCTGTAATTTTTAAAGCTGTATTGATAAAGTCATCACCTTCCAATTTGAAGAACTTTTTAATATTTTCACTATATCTGGAATCTTTGTAATTATTAAGTTTTTCATTAGCATCTCTGTAATTAGGATCTATTACTATAATGCCTTCCAATATTTCCATAGATTTATTAATATTACCTACTATATCATAGCATTCTGATAAAGTATAAAGTATAGCTAAATTCAAATCTTTATCATAGCTTTCATAATTTATAGCTTTTTCTAAAGTTTTTATAGCAGATTCTATATTTTCAAGTTTAAGATAACAAAGCCCCATTTCATACAATGATTTTACAGCATATTCTTTATCTTTATAAGAAACAGAATAGTATCTAATAGCTGTTTTATAATCATCTCTGCCTTTATATGCCCTTCCCAAATTATAGTTTAATATTGGGTCATCAGGCATTTTTTTATATACATTGCTCATAATAGATATAGCTTCATTATAATTACCTATATTTACAAAACAAAAAGCCTTATATTTTAAAGCTTCAGGATTATTAGGCTGTATATCTATAGCATCAGAGAAATATTTTATAGCTGTATCATACTGCCTATTTTTATAATATATAGTACCTATTTCTATATCAACTATTAATTTATAATCTTCTTCTTTTAATAAAGTAAGATACTGAGCCAAAGCCTCTTCTTTTCTATCTATTTTATCCAAAGCTCTCGCCAATGATAAAATAGTTTCTGGAGTATTATATCCGTCATCTATAGCATGTCTGTATTCTACTATAGCAAAAGAATACTCTTCCATATTAGCATAACAATCGCCTATCATAGCATGTATTTTTGCTCTTTTAGTACCAGACTTATCTTTAGCTAAAATATCTTTTAACTTAAGTAAAGCCATATCATTCTTTCCTTCTGAGATAAATGAATTAACTTTATCTATATCAGAATTTTTAGACATTTTACTGCCGAAAAAAAATTTCTTTAATATGAGAAGTAGTGTAACAAATACACATATAAATACTAAAATATAAATACTATAGTTCATACTCTGTTCTTTTTATTTTTTATTATTCTATATATACTATATATAAATTCGGATTTTTTTACAATACTTTTAAAGTATTAAAAATAATTTTCCTATAAAAACTCACTTTTTTTAATTATGTAAAATAATATAAATATTAACTTTTATATCAAAAATAAAATCAGCAGTTATGAGAATAATTCCCCATAACTGCAAATCAATTTTACTCAAACATAAAAATTAAACACAATTATCTTTTAAACAACCTTATAAATATTTTCAAAACTTCAGCAGCTATAATAACAACTAATGATATTCCAATAATTTTTAGCCAAGTATTTACACTTAAAGGAACTGTATTGAAAAATCCTCCTGCATACTGAGTTGCCAATATTTGAAGTATAAAAGTAGCAGCCATACTCAAAAGCATTAGTTTGTTATTCAAAAAATATTTAAATACGCTGTCAAAACCCAATTCTCTGCTATTGAATGAATTAAATATCTGGAACATTACAAACATAACAAATAATACAGTAGACTGTTCAGCCTCTGTAACATTAAGTATATTTAATTTGCTTTGAAGCATAAATAATGTAATCATTACTGCTGCTGAGAACACTATTTTAAATATCATTTTTTTAGTTACAATGCTTGCATTTCTTTTTGTAGGCATTCTTTTCATTAAATTATCTCTTATAGGTTCTAATCCTAAAGCTATAGCTGGAGGTCCGTCCATAATTATATTTATCCATAATAACTGTATGGCAGAAAAAGGAGATTTAAAACCTGTTAATGTAGAAATAAGAACAACCACTACAGAAGCTAAATTAACTGTAAGCTGAAACTGTATAAATCTCTGGAAATTATCATAGATTCCTCGTCCCCACTGAACAGCTTTAACAATAGTAGCAAATGAATCATCAAGAAGAACTATATCGCTAGCCTCTTTTGATACTTCAGTACCTGTTATACCCATAGCAACACCAACATCGGCATTTTTAATCGCTGGAGCATCATTGATACCGTCTCCTGTAACAGCAACTACATTACCCATCTCTTTTATAGCATTAACTACACGCATTTTTACTGTAGGAGTACTTCTTGCTATAACTGATATCTTGCTTAAATTTTGTTTTAATGTGCTGTCGTCCATAGCATCAATATCTTTTGCCTCAAGAACTATGCTGTTTTCATTAAGTATTTTTAATTCTCTTGCTATAGCAGTCGCTGTAACTATATTATCACCAGTAAGCATTTTTATGTTTATTCCAGCACTTCTGCATTGTTCAACTGCATCATAAACCTCTTTTCTAACAGGATCAGATATTGCTACAAATCCATCATATATCATATTGCTTTCAAGTTTTTCTCTAACATTTTCAACATTATCATCAGCTATCTTGTGAGCAAATGCTATTACACGTTTAGCTTCATTTTGGAATTTTTCTATTGCCTCTTCAATACCTTTTCTCTCAGCCTCTCCAATAGTACACATAGCCATTATTTTTTCTGGGCTTCCTTTTGTAAACACAATAGTTTCATTATCTATTTTGGCAACGGTTGTCATATTTTTTGTATCTGATGAGAAAGGATATTCATATATTATTTTTGATTTCTCTCTTATCTCTTTATAATTAAATCCAGACTTGCTTGCTGCCACTAATAATGCACATTCTGTAGGATTACCTAAAAACTTAGCCTGATTATCTTTATAATCAACATCAGCTGTAGAGTTAATAGCAAAGTTTTTTATAATCTTATCATTTTTAATATTTTCAGCTTCTATATATTCACCGTTTGCAAATAATTTATTTAATGTCATTTTATTTTCTGTAAGAGTACCAGTCTTATCAGAACAAATAACATTAACACTTCCTATAGTCTCACATGCTACCATCTTTTTTACTAAAGCATTTTGTTTTGCCATTTTTATAATGTTTATAGAAAGTGAAACGGCAACTATTGTAGGAAGCCCCTCTGGAACAGACGCTACAATCAATACTATACTTGTAATAAATGCTTCAGAAATAGTATCAAAACTGGCATTACCTGTTCTTATAAAATTAACAACCTGAATAATAAATACTATCACAGCAGCAGTTATACCAAATACCGCTATTCTTTTTCCTAAAAGAGCAAGTTTTTCCTGTAAAGGAGTAGAAGTTTTCTTTGTTTTTGAAAGTTCTCTCGCTATTTTACCAAACTCTGTTGCATCACCTACAGAAGTAACTACCATTTTACCATTTCCAGTAGTAACAAAGGATCCAGAATAAGCCATATTTATTCTTTCAGCTACTGGAGTTTTTTCATCTGTCAGTATAGCTTCTGCATCTTTTTCTACAGGCTCGCTTTCACCAGTCAAAGCAGATTCATCTATATTAAGAGATACACTTTCTAATAATCTGCCGTCAGCAGGAAGTTTATTTCCTGTTTCTATAAAGGCAATATCGCCTACAAGCAAATCTTTCTGATTGATTATTTCTATATTTCCGTCTCTTATAACTTTTACTCTAATATCTTCATTAATGCTATTTAACGCCTCGAATGCCTTAGCACTTTTACCTTCCATAACTATGGTAATAGTGATAGACAAACTTATAGCCAAAAATATACCCAAGCATTCTAAAAAGTCAGCATGTCCGCCATTAAAATATGCAACAGTATTTACGCCTATAGCAATTATACCAGCAAATATAAGCATTAATATCATAGGTTCTTTCAATGCTTCTAATATTTTTTGAAATAATGTAGCACCTTTTTCTTTTGTAAAACTATTAGCACCATACTTTTCCAAACTGACCTTTCTGCCCTCTTCATTTAATCCGATTTTAGGATCAACATTAAGCGTTTTAAGAATATCATCTTTACTTCCTAAAAAACCGTTCATTAATTACCTCTCATTTAATTATTTTTGATTTAATTAATTTTAAAATTGCATAAAAAAGACTCATGTATAAATAAATCATTAAAGAATATTAAACTAATACTTAAAGATTTATTTATACTTGAGTCTCATTAATTAAGGCTAACCAAACTCTACTAATTAAGAGCTGCGATGTTGGCTTTGCCGCGTGAAATACGCCAATTACTCCCTCATGAGTATTTAATTATGTATGTCGGTTATAATAACATAAAAAAAAATAATGTCAATATTTGTAAATAAAAAACATAATTTTTTCCGTATATTTACACTAAGCAATAAAATTATATAAAAAAGTAATATATAGTTACAAAAAAATATACGTTATGTATTGATTTTTTATATACTTGCGATATCTTTATAATGTATCATATGAAAACAAAATCTAAAAACAATCTGCAAATTAAACAAATAGGAAAATATTATGATTAAGAAATTTTCATCAATATTATTAAGTTTATTAGCTGTATTATTTTTTATAAGCTGTTCTGCATCTATTGTAGATTCTACACAGCCTTTAAAATATGAAGAGGTTGTAGGTAACGGTGATGTTATAGAGACAACAAAAGAACCGCAGGCTACCACAGACAATTCTATAATAAACGAATTTTTACAAAAACATAATGGTGCCTATTATGCCCAATATGAAGACGGAAGCCTTGATGTACGATATATATTAGATGGTAATACAATATATAATGGTTATGGTTCAGTAGTAGATGCAACAACTAGAATATTGCTTGAAAATAAACTTCAAGTATATACAGCAGGAAAAGACAGCAGTACAGTTTCTGGATATGATATGAATGATGAAATGTATACTTTAAACTTTGGAGAAGATGGAAATATTTATCTTTTTGCAAATGCTGTATTTAAGCAGGAAAACTATTCATCACAAAAAGGATATTCCACCCCTATCGGAGAGCCTATAGAAGGATTAAAATCATATTCTTACAATTATTACTATTATGACTACGATGATAGTAAAAAATACTACATACTTATAGATACTTTAGGACAAATCTATATGGACGATAACTTTGCTATAAATTATTCAAAAGCTTCATTAACTAACGGAAATGTATTAACAATAACATATACTCAGTCCGGAGGTAAAACCAGTAAACAAGATTTATACTTCTATAATAATAAATTGATATATGGAAATACTTGGATAAATAATCAGCTTCAGTATGAAAAATTAATAAGACATGATTCATTCAGCACATATACTGGAACATATGTATCCGATGATAATACTATAACATTAACTGTTACAGCAGGACAAATAACATTAAGTACTTTAAGCAAATATGATACGCCTGTAATTACTGGAAATGTTTTAACAATATATAAATACTCTTCAAGATACCCTACCCAAGAACATAAAATTGTATTTAGCGATGATAAAACTCAGGCCGTATATACCAAACCAGACGGAAGCGGAACTGTTACATTAAAAAAACAAGGTGCTTAACCAATAATAAATAAATTATTTAAAAAACCTATTCATAAATTAATATGTATAGGTTTTTTAATAAAATTTATAATTGAAAAAAAATTTATTATATGATATCCTAACTAATAATATTCTTTTTGGAGTAATAAATGAGAAGAGGTAAAAAAAATCCGTTTCAAAAAGAAGTAGAGAGAAAATTTGGAAGCAGCGGATTTGAACTTAATTCTTTCATGTCTGGAACTAAAAAAATGAAAGTTACTAAAGAAGAAATAGAAGATAGATACGATATAACTCTTGATCAGTTTGCTTATTTTGCTCAGGTTGCGGGATACAAAGTGCTTGCTGACAGTAAATCGCTTATAATATTTAAATAGTAATAGTATTATGAAAAAAGATTTTAATGTACTTCTTCTTAATGATTTATGTTCGTATGGAAAGGCTTCTTTAACTGTTAATATACCAGTATTATCATATTTTGGAATAAAAGTTTCACCGCTTATAAGTGTTTTACTTTCAAATCATACCGCTTTTGAATCATTTTGTGCTTTTGATTTAACCGAGCAGTTGGAAAAAATAACAGAACAATTAAAATTAAGAAATCCAAAATTTGATGCCTTTTATGTTGGATGGATATCTTCTGGAAAACAGCCTGATATTGTAATAGATATTATAAAACATTTTAATATAGACACTATTCTAATAGATCCTATACTTGGAGATAATGGTAAATTATACCCTTCTATGTCAGAAGAGCATGTTATATCTATGAAAAACATAATAAAGCATGCAGATATAATAACACCCAATATAACAGAGTTAGCTGTATTACTGGATAAAGACCCTTCCAATAAATATTCAGAAAATGAAGTAAAACAAATGGCTCAGGATATTTCAAAAATGGGACCTAAAACTGTAATAGTTACAAGTGTATCAAAAGATGAATACATAGGCTGCTTATGCTATGAGAATAATAATTTTATTACAAGCTATTACCCTAAAATAAATATAATGATACCTGGCACTGGAGATGCTTTCGGTTCTTCTTTATTAGGATATATACTTAAAGGTCATTCAATAAAAGAATCATTAGAAAAAGCCACCAAATTTATATACAAGGCAGTAGAACTATCAGTAAAAGATAATGATGACAGACTCTACGGCATATCTATAGAAAAAAGACTTCATTTGCTTGACGATTAAAAATAATATTAATATTTGTTAATTTTTATTAACGGCATAAAATAAAATACTTTCATTAAATATAATGCAGAACTTAATGATGATTAATTATAAGTTTATTATATTATTTGATTTCATATATTCAATAGTCTTAGTTATTCTACCCATACAATCTTTTATTTTACTTATAGAACAAGCACAATTAATTCTTATAAAAGTCTTTCCTTCCTCACCATATATAGATCCATTCATTATAGCAACCTTACCTATTTCTATTAAATATTTTTGAAAAACCTCTTCAGATATATTCAATTTAGAATAATCAATCCAAGCAAAATACGAACCTTCCGGAATATATGAGTTTAGCATTGGTATGTTCTTATTCAAATAAGAAACTATATAATTTATATTACTATTTACATATGCTAATAACTCATCAACCCAATAATCGCATTTATTATAAGCTGTCATAGTTGCTATTATTGCTAATATCGGAGGCGAAGATAAAGCATCTCTATCCTTTAATATATTTAAATAGTCATTTCTATCTTTATTATTTCTTATAAATAGATAAGAGCCTCCTAAAGCAGGTATATTAAAAGTTTTTGAAGCAGAAGTGCATAACATCATATTATCATAATCATCAACAGAAAGTATTGGTATATGTTTTTTATTGTATACTATATCCATATGTATTTCATCTGATATTATATATACATTATATTTTTTACAAATATCCACTAGCTTTTTAAGTTCATCAATATCCCAAACTCTTCCTACAGGATTATGAGGGGAACAAAAAAGAAATATTTTAGATATTCTGCACTTCTCCTCAAAATCTTCAAAATTTATTTCATATTTTGACTCAGTTTTTATTAAAGAAGAAGATAATATATTTCTATTATTTGCCTTTATAGTTTTTAAAAATCCATCATAAGCAGGAGTTAATATTAATATATTATCATTAATACTAGATTTCATTCTTATGAAATTTGATACAGAATATATAACACTAGGACTATATGCGATATCATCTTTATTTATATTAAAATTAAATCTCTTTTTATACCATAATTCTATAGAATTTTTAAAATCATCATGATTCCATCTGCTATATCCAAATATTTTATGATTTACTCTTTTAATTAAAGCATCTATAATCTCTTGAGGCGATTGTAAATCCATATCTGATATAGTAAAAGGCAAAAGATCATTAACTCCAAACCTATCCTTAATATAATCCCATTGAGTACAGTATGTACCTTTTCTATTTATAATTGTATCAAAATCCATATATTAATCCTAAATAAATATTTCAATATTATACAATAGAATTAACTTTTTATAAGTTTATCTAATTTGTTTTTTACAACATGTACTTGAGGTCCTATAATTATTTGAAGATTAGTATCATCTAGTTTAACAACCGCTATAGCACCTGTAGCTTTTATTTCTTCCTCATTTATTAAAGCCATATCTTTGACAACCAATCTAAGTCTGGTTATACAGTTATCTAATGATACTATATTTTCTTTTCCGCCAATAGCTTTAAGCATTCTTTCTTCATCATATCCTCCAAGTTTTACACTATCACCATCATTAATAACTTCTCTTCCAGGTGTTTTCAAATCGAATTTTAATATAGCAAATTTAAATACAAAGTAATATACAGCAAACCAAACAACACCAACAACAGGAACCAAATACCAATTAGTTCTAGTACCTTGTAAAATACCAAATACTATAAAATCAATTAAATTACCATCTGTGTTTCCTATAGCAACTTTTAATATACCCATAGTCATAAAACCAAGTCCGACCATAATACAATGGAATATATAAAGTATAGGTGATATAAACAAAAATATAAACTCTAAAGGTTCAGTAATACCTCCTATAACACAAGCTATTACTCCTGAAGTTAATAATCCTTTTATTTTATTTCTATTTTCTGGTCTTGCAGTATGATATATAGCAAGTGCTACAGCAGGAAGCCCGAATAAATATGAAGGCATTTTTCCCTGAGATAAAAATCTAGTAACATTAGGATCCAAAATACCATTTGCAAACTCTTTATAAAATATGGTTAAAGCACCTGATACAGTCTCACCATTAACTATAGCATCTCCGCCAGCAGAAGTAAATCTTATCATAGCCACAAGTATGTGATGAAGTCCGAAAGGTCTTAATAATCCCTCTCCTGTTCCAAATAAAAATGGTCCGAAAATACCTGCTTTTCCTATCAAATTACCTATTCCTATAATTAACTTATTGAAAGTAGGCCATATAAAAGGTATTAATAAACTTATTAAGCCAACTATAACTAAAGTAGCAATAGGCACAAATCTAGCTCCGCCAAAAAAAGCTAAAGCATCAGGAAGTTTAATTTCATGAAATTGATTATGTATTTTAGCAACTATAATACCTATTAAAATACCGCCTAAAACACCAATATCAATACTTTGTATACCCATAACCATAGCCTGACCAGCATTTTTCATATCCTCTGCTGAAGCTAAAGTACCTGTTGCCTTTAATAAAAAATTAACAGATAAACATGATACAACAAAACCTACATAACCTGAAAAAGCAGCAACACCTTTATCGGCTCTTGCAAGACCTAATGGTATAGCGATAGCAAACATAGCTGGTAAATTAGAAAAAGCAAAAGAACCTATTGTTGCCATAAACTCAAAAAATACTTTTATGATAGGTATTTTCAAAAATGGTAAAATTTCTGCCGTTACAGAACTAGAAAAAGAACTTCCCACTCCAAGCATAATACCGCAAGCAGCAAGTAAAGAAACCGGAAGCATAAATGTTTTTCCTAAACCTTGAAAAAACTCCCAAAAATTTATTTTTTTATTCATATCACATACCTCGATACATTAGTTTATTATAGATTGAATTCTATTTATCATATAAGAAATGAAAAATCAATATAAATAATATTTCACTTTTTTTTGAATTTTTTTGTATAGCTGTAATATTTTTCTATTGATAAAATAATTTTCTCGGGTGTTTTCTGATTTATGATCTCTTTCATAAAATTGTTATCTTCAGAAAGTTTCATTATTTGTGATACTATCTGTAAATGTTCAGTTTTATTATTAACTATTATAAAAAATAAAATATTAGCATCCTTATCATTAACAATAATTGATTGTTTTGATACTATTAAATGTATACAAGGTCTATTGTCTATATTATTAATATTAATATACATATTACTGAAAAGAAATATTTTTTCTTTTATAAAAAAGTACTGCCCAAATTCTTTTACAGCATTATTCAAAATAGCAATATTTTTATTATTGATATATTTATCATTAAAAAAAATATTTAAAATATTCTCTCTATATATATTATCTTTAATAATATATATATTTTGCTTTTTTAAAAAATTTAAAATATTGTAGTCAAAACTATCTCTTATATCATCATAAATGAATTTTGAAAATTTCCTTTTAATTTTTTCTATTAAAAGTTTTTTATCATCATAATTTTTATATATAGTTTTCATAAGCTCTTTTAATGAAATTTTATCGTACTTACATGTATAATTTTCTATAATCTTCGCTATATAATAAATTTCTTCTTCTCTTAAAGGTTCATAGAGATATGACATATTCTTTTCTACACTATTTTTAACCATATTAAATACATTTGCATCTATATTACAAAAATCCAAATTTTTATCTATACAAAAATTATTTTTAATTCTATATATAGCTGGTAAAAGATATTTAGTAATCTCTTCTACTAAATCATTTTCTATTGCTATATTCATATCCTCCAAAATTTTTAATATAAACTTTTCTGAAATTATCTTATTCTCATAAAAATGTTCATTATAATATTCACTTAAAAAATATTCTGTTAAATGAAGTATTTCATATTTGTAATTTTTATTATTATGCTGAAACAAAAAATTATTAAGAACTATTTTTATTTTTTTATATTCTGGAAGTTTAATTAGAAAATCGGCATTATTTTTTTTCTTTATTATATGATTATTCTTTATTCTCTCTAAAGTTGCTATTAAATATATAGACATTATATTTTTAAATTTATCAGAAAATTTTGATTTTAACTTTTTTTCTACTTCAAATATGATTGTGCATATCATATTTATATCAGCTTGACCAATATATTCTTTTAATATTGATAATTCTATTTTTTCATTCGGATATACGGCATTTATATAATTTATTTTATTTGATTCTACATTGATATATTGAAGCATATTTAAAAATTTTAAATGCCTTAACTTCTTTTCATTACCGCCTAATCTTATTTTATTAGTTTCTAAATAAAAATAAAGATCAAAGCTCTTAATATATTCTTTTAAATCATTAATATCATTCTTTATAGTAGTTCTGCTTACACCAATACTTCTTTCCAACTTTGATATAATAATATTCTTTTTAAAAAGAAAATTAAATAAAATATATTTTTTTCTCTCATCTTGCGATAACAAATACTCATTTATTGGTATTTTTTCAATAAAAGAAATTAAGGCATCATCATCTAAATTAAAATAAAGTTTACCATTTTTTAGATATATTTCAGGCATACAGTATTTTTTTAAATGATTATTTATATTATCAATATAATACCTTATCGCCCTAGCAGTAATTTTATATTTTACTACTAATGTATTTATAGATATTGGATTATTATTAATTTCTTTAAGTATATCTAAATAAACTTTAGTAAAACTCATATTTTATTATTTTTATAAAAATTAATTTAATGCTTTTAATTCTTCAACCTCTTTAGCAAAAAGTTTTAAAGCACTTTCCACTACTTCTGGTTTGGTCATATCAACACCAGCAACTTTTAAATTCTCTATAGGTGTTCTGCTTCCTCCGCTTTTTAAGAATTTCAAATAATTATCTCTGTTGGTATAGTCATTTTTAGCATTACCTTCAAGCACTCCATTTGATAGAGCAACAGCAGCTGACATACCAGTAGCATATTTATAAACATAGAATGAACGGTAAAAATGAGGTATTCTCAAAGCCTCTAAATCGCTTGTCTCTTCAAGCACCGCATTATCCCCAAAATATTTTTTAAGCAAATCTTTATAAACTGTTCTTATAAGCTCTAATGTTGTAGGATTACCCTCTTCAGCCTCTTTATGAATAATATGCTCAAATTCGGCAAACATAGTCTGTCTGAATACTGTAGCAACAAACCCGTTTATATCTTTATTAAGCAAAAATGCCTTAACTTCTTTTTTACTTTCATTTTGCATAAAATAATTAAATAAAAGTTTTTCATTAAAAGTAGATGCAACTTCAGCTTCAAATATACTGTAATCATGATGCTGAAAAGGATTATTTTTTCTGCTGTAATAGCTATGCATACTATGTCCAGCCTCATGTGCCAATGTAAATACCGACTCAATACTTTCATCTCTAAAGTTCATCAATATATAAGGTTCTGATACATAACAGCCTGCCGAGAATGCTCCGCTTGATTTACCTTTATTCTCATATTTGTCAACCCATCTTGAATTAAGACCTTTTATAAGAGTAGATACATATTCATCACCCAATGGAGATAAAGCATTTTTCAAAACTTCTACTGCCTCATTAAATGTATGATTTATTTTAATATCTTTTACTACTGGAGCATACTTGTCGTATTGTCTGAAATCAGTAATTCCTAATTTATCTGCACAGTATTTATAATAACTATGCACTGCAGGCAAAGCATTATGTACACTTTCAATCAAACTGTCATAAACGCTCACTGGTATATCATCGCCGAATAATTCCATTTCACGTACACTGTTGTAGTTTCTTATTCTAGCATCAAATATATCCTGTTTAATTTGACTTGCATAAAGTTCTGCCAATGTGTTTTTATGATCATCATATTCTTTATAAAATTGTTCATAACTCTTTTTTCTTAATTCTCTGTCATCACTTTCCTGAAAACTAGAGAATGTTGCATGTGTTAATGGAGTTTTCTCTCCGTTATGTTCAATTTCCCCAAAATTCAAATCAGCATCATTTAAAGTATCAAATACATTAGAAGCAGTTGAAGATAATTCGCTTTGAAGTGCCAATATTCTCTCTTCTTTTTCTGATAATGTATGAGGTTTGTATTTTAGTATTTTATTTAAATAAATTAAATAATCTTTTAATACTTCATCTTTTAAAAAACTATTCATCTTTTCATCATCTATACTCATTAATTCTGGTTCAAAATAGCTCATATTAGCAGAAATTTCCGAAGAGAGTTTTGCAAATCTAGCCACTTTCACATTAGAATCATTGTTAGTTAAATCTTCTGTTTGTCTCAAAAAAGCATAAGAACCTAATTTTTCTAAAGTTATAGAGGCCTTCATTATAGTATCTAATATATTTTTTAATTCATTTGCTGAATCTGATAATTTTCCTCTGAACTTCGAAACGTCTTTAGAAAACTCTTCCATTAGCTTAAAATCTTTTTCAAATTCTTCATCAGTTTTATATAATAAGCTCAAATCCCAAGTATCATCTATTTTTACATTCTTTCTTTCTATTAGAGTGCTTAATTTATTTTCATTACTCATATAATATTTGCTCCTTAAAATAATATTTTCTATTAAAACGTATATAAAACATATATAATCAATGTTTGTAAATTATACCATAATATTATATTTTACAAAATAAAAAATAATTATATAATATAATGGTATAAAATAATTATTTTGGAAATATTATTTTGAAACAGTATATTCTTTTTAATGAAAAACAACAGCAAATTAAAGAATTAAATAAAATTATAAAAAATAACAAACTATCTAAATTAAATAATGAATTAGAAAAAATATTATATAGTGAGTTAAAAGCAGGAAATAAAATAAGAGAAATATCAGTTGGAGGCTTTGGTGATGAAGATCACTTATTTATTTTTTTAAGCAGACCTTTTACTTCAAAAATAGAAGTATATACTGTAAAATATACAGAAATTAATGATCCGCATTATTGGAAGTCAGAATATACAGATTTACTAAATAAGCAGACCATAGCTTGTTATTTTTGAAAAATTATAATTAAGGAGATAAAAATGGAAAACTTGAATTTAAACGATATAGAACAAATAATGACTTTTTATTTAATATTTAACTTTGTAATATTTGCATGTATTATATATATAATCATCTCTATAATATTTAGAATATTGTCAAAAAACAAAAAAACTGATAATACAAATCAAACAAATAATAAAAAAAATAAATCAAAAAATAAAAGAAAAAAGAAAGATATAATTGATTTGTTCTGGACTGAAGATAAAGACAGCAAAAACAGAACTATATTTAGAAGAGGGTTTCTTATAGTTCTTATTTTATTTACGCTATATTATATATTTAACTCTATCAATTTTATAATTGCTAATATTGATGTAGTAAAAAAAGTTTTAAAAATTGAATAATCATATATACCATGCTATAATCATCTAATAAATAATAATTTGGAGGCAAAGGCATGAGAAGGGGTTATATAATAATGAGTATTTTTTTATCAACATTACTTGTATCATGTAATGCTAATAAAAATAGAGTTTATCCAGAAGGAGAAATAGACTTTACTATAGTACAAACAACTGATGTTCATGGAATGATTTTTCCATATAATTTTATTACAGACAGTGAAGAAAATACATCTATGGCTCATGTGTCTTCATATTTGAAACAGCTTAGAAATGATGGTAAAACTGTTTTACTGCTTGATAATGGAGATGCATTGCAGGGGCAGCCTACAGTATACTATTATAACTTTGTTGCTACTAATGAGCCTCATATATGGGCAGAAGTATTAAACTATATGAATTATGATGCTGTAGGATTGGGTAACCATGATATAGAGGCTGGACACAGTGTTTATGACAGATTATCAAAAGAATTAAAAATTCCTTTAATATCTGCTAATTTGGTAGATGAAAATACAAAAGAGCCTTATTTCAAACCATATACTATAATAGAAAAAAACAATATAAAAATAGCAGTACTCGCTCTTACTGAACCTGCCATAGAAGAACAGTTTCCTAAAATATTATACAAAGGTTTAGAAGCAGAAGATATGGTTGAAACCGCAAAAAAATGGATTAAAGTTATAAAGGATAAAGAAAAACCTGATATTATTGTAGGGCTTTTTCATTCTGGTGCTAATTACACAGAAGATAAAGAAACATATAAAAATGAAAATGCCAGTCAGTTAGTAGCTGAACAAGTAGATGGTTTTGATATTATACTTATAGGGCATGATCATCAAGGCTGGAGTGGATTAGGATATGATGAGGAAACAAAACAAAAGACTAAAGAAGTAAAAACTCCAAGCGGAAAAATAGTTCCTATATACGGCGGTATTAATGCAGCAAGAGCAATAGTTTCTGTTGATGTAAGTATGCAGTATGATAAAGATAAAAAAGAATGGAATATAAAACTAGACGGAAAATTATTAGATCCTTCTTCATTTGAGCCTGATAAAGAGTTTTTGGACAAATTTAATAATTCTAAAGAAAATATAATTAAATGGGTGTCAAGAGATATAGGAGCTCTAAATACAAAACTTACTTCCGATGAAGCAATATTTGGTGATAGTTATTTTTTAAGTTTCATACATAAACTTCAATTTGAAATAGCTAAAAAAGAATTAGGAGAAGAGGCAGATCTTTCATTTGCAGCTCCTCTAAGTAAAGATGCTGTTTTAAATAGCGGAACTGTCAAAGTAAGAGATATGTTCAATTTATATCCTTATGAAAATTTCTTCTATGTGATGAAATTAACAGGAAGGCAGATAAAAGATATTATGGAATATTCTTACGGCAGATGGTTTAATACTATGACAAATATTAATGATCATATAATATCTTTCAAAAAAGATGCGGACGGAGAATTAATTTTTAATAAAAGATACAACTCTTATGACACTCTCACACCTACATATAACTATGACAGTGTAGGAGGTTTGAATTATACTGTTGATGTAACTAAACCTAACGGAGAAAAAGTTACTATAGAATCATTAAGTGACGGAAGAGAGTTTGAATTAGATAAAGAATATAAAGTTGCCGTTAATTCCTACAGAGGAAGCGGCGGCGGCGGACATCTTACACAAGGTGCGGCAATAGATTTAAAAACTTTACAGAATATGGATTTAGTTTTGAAATCTACTGATAAAGATTTAAGATATTATATAATAAATTGGTTTGAAAATCAGAACGGAGCTATTACAGTAGAAAAACTTAATAATTGGAAAGTAATACCTAATGATTATCTTCAAGCTGGAATAAAAAAAGACTATAAACTTTTATATCCGAATAACTAAAATTAGATAATAAAAAAGCAGAGGCTCTTAAAAAAACAGCTTCTGCTTTTTTTATTAAAAAAATTAAAAACTATATCAATTATAATTTATTTCTTTTTTAATTCTTCTAAATACCCAGAACTTTCAAGTTTTTCTTTAAACTCATCTTGAGAAAGAATATTTTTTATAGCTATAACTTTAATACCTTTTTCTTCTGCATGTTTAAAATCATCAGCAAAAGCAACAGGACAAAATATCAAATCATAATCATCCATTTTGCAGCTATGCAAATCACAATGATCAATATGCAAATCATTTATTCCCAATGTTATTAAAGCCATTTGAGCTTTCTCTTTCATCATTAAACTAGTACCTGCTCCGTTTGCACAAGCAACTAATACTTTTAACATAATTAACTCCTTATATTAAATTTAAAATTTCTTTTTCATTTAAATCTTCAGTTATAAGTTTATTTAACTTTTCATTATCACATAAAAAATCAGCAAGTTCAAGCACAGCGTCCTGATGACCATTAGAATCCTCTGCTGCTAAAGTAAAAAATAAATATACTTTTTTTTCTGTTTTATAAAAATCTACTCCGCTTCTTACTTTGAGCAAACTCATAGATTTTTTTATAACACCATTTTCTGGCCTTGAGTGCGGCATAGCAGCTCCATCAGTAAGAACAATATAAGGACCATACTTATAAACATCATCAATAATTGCCTTAATATATTCTTCTTTTATGAAGCCTTTTTTAAGCAGGCAGTCAGCTCCTATACGTAATGCTTCCTGCCAATCAGAAACACTATCTATTATCAGTATATTATCTTTTAATAACTCTTTTAACATTTTATTTATATAAAGGAGCTTTAAAAAAGCCCCTTATAAAAAACTATATTTTATTTTTTCATCAAACCATCTATATGTTCAACAATATCAAAACCAGCATTCAAAGCCTTAGCTATAGAACCGCCAGATTTATAAAGTATATCTCCAGCTATAAACAAGTTTTTAACAGAACTTTCATGCTTATCATTAACTATAGGAACGCCGCCTTCATCTAATTCTATATCGCATCTTTTTAAGAAGTCTACAGGAGCAACTCCTCCCAAAGCATATATTACTCTGTCATAAACTTCATCAACACCATCAGTATAATGAACTAACACTTTACCTTCTTTATCTTCTATAGATTTTATATCAACGCCTAATCTTGCCTTCACTTTTCCGCTTGCAATATCTTCTTTAATAGTTTCTAAATTCTTTTCATTAGGTCTTGTAAACTCTGCTTTTCTATAGTTTATAGTAACATCATTATCTTTTCCCAAAAGGTAAGCATATTCAACAGCAGAGTTTCCTCCTCCTACTACTAATATTTTTTCATTTTCCTTACATTTATAAATATTGAAGTTTACAACAGCATTAAGACTTGCAGGTATAGCATAATCAGGTCTGTTTGGTCTTCCCATTTTACCTATAGAAGCTACAACATATCTTGCTAAATACTGTTTATTGTCAACTGTAGTTACTTCCAAATATTCGCCATTTTTTTTGATAGATTCAACTTCAGTATTAAACATAGCCTCTATATAGTTACCAAATAAACATTCACTAAATAAATCTAATACATCGCCTTTAGTTGCTGTTTCAAATTTTATATTACCTTTCAAATCTAAAGCTTCGCCTTTATAATCTTTATCTACTCTTTTATCATCTTTATAAAATTTTCTGATAGTAGTAGAGTGGTTATCGCCTTTTTCTATTAAAAGCACCTTATCCATTTTTAATATAGAAGCCTCAACAGAAGCAGCAATACCTCCCGGACCTCCGCCTACTATAATTAAATTATATTTATTATCCATAAATTTTACTCCTTATTTTCAAAAAATTATACAATTATCCTATATTAAAAATAAAAATATTTAAGAAAAATACAAATATAAAAATTAAAAAATATCGATTAAACGTCCAAATTTTTAACGTATCTTGCATTAGCCTCAATAAAATCACGTCTAGGCTTAACTTCATCGCCCATAAGCATAGAGAATAACTGATCAGCTTTTTCAGCATCTTCTGTTAATACCTGATACATAAGTCTAGTTTCTGGGTTCATAGTAGTTTCCCATAATTGGTCAGCATTCATTTCACCCAAACCTTTATATCTCTGTATATCAGATTTTTTATCCTTATTCTCTTCAAGTATTTTGTCTCTTTGCTCATCAGAATAGGCATAAGTAAAGTTTTTCTTGTCAAAACTTATTTTATATAGAGGCGGAACAGCTATAAATATATGTCCCAAGTCTATTAAAGGACGCATATATCTAAAGAAGAATGTTAAAAGCAAAGTTCTTATATGAGAGCCGTCAATATCAGCATCAGCCATTATAATAACTCTGCCGTATCTTATTTTAGATATATCAAATGAAGCCCCTACTCCGCAGCCTAAAGCAGCAATTATAGGTTTCAAACTTTCATTATCTATAATTTTATCAAGTCTGGCTTTTTCAACATTCAATACTTTACCTCTAAGAGGAAGTATAGCTTGGAAATGCCTATCTCTTCCGCCTTTAGCAGTACCGCCTGCAGAGTCTCCCTCTACAAGATATACTTCACATTTATCAACTTCCTGTTCTGAGCAGTCAGCCAATTTTCCCGGAAGAGAATCGCTTTCTAAGGCATTTTTTCTTCTTGCTAAATCTCTTGCCTTTCTTGCAGCTTCTCTTGCATTTGCTGCTGATATTATTTTTTCTAATATAGCCTTTATAACTTTTGGGTTTTGTGAGAAATAGTCATTTAAACCTTCTACCACAAGTTTTTCAGTTACAGCACGCACCTCTGTATTACCTAACTTAGTTTTTGTCTGTCCTTCAAACTGAGGATTAGGTATTTTTACAGACACTACAGCAACGAGTCCCTCTCTTGTATCTTCACCCATAAATGTTATTTTATTTTTTTTATCTAATTCAAGTTTTTTAGCAAAATCAGTATAAACTCTTGTTAAAGCAGTTCTAAATCCCACTAAATGAGTACCGCCCTCTGTTGTATTAATATTATTACAGTATGTAAATATATTTTCATTATAAGCATCAACATACTGCATAGCTACTTCTACATCAGTTTTATCCTCTGTTTTATGAAGATAAATAGGCTTATCATGCAATGCTTTTTTATTCTCATTGAGGTGGGTTATAAACATCTCTATACCGCCCTCATAATAGAATTCATTACTTATAGTTTCAGCTTCTCTTTTATCTACAAGGGTTATTCTTATACCTCTGTTTAGGAAAGCTAATTCTCTTAGTCTATTTGCAAGAATTTTATAGTCATATATTGTAGTTTCAAATATATCAGCATCAGCCTTAAATGTTACAGTAGTTCCATTTTTTGTGCTTGTTCCCGCTTCTTTTACTGGCTCTTCTGGGACACCTCTATGATATACCTGTCTGTACAATTTGCCGTCTTTTCTAACCTCGGCAATAAGCTCTGTACTTAAAGCATTAACTACAGATACACCTACACCATGCAAACCGCCTGATACTTTATATGTCTCATTATCGAATTTACCGCCAGCATGCAGTTTAGTCATAACGACTTCCAAAGCAGAAATCTTTAACTTCGGATGCATATCAACAGGTATACCTCTTCCGTCATCTTCTACTTTTATTATATTATCTTTTTCTATAGTAACAGTTATATTCTTACAATATCCTGCCATAGCTTCATCTATACTATTGTCTACAACCTCATATACTAAGTGATGCAAACCTTGAGCACCTGTAGAACCTATATACATACCAGGACGCTTTCTAACAGGGTCTAACCCCTCCAAAACTTGAATGTTTTTCGAGCTATATGTTTTTTCTGCAGCAGCCATATTTGTAATTTTCCTCTTTTATCTTAAATATTTATTAATAATATTTTTAAATTTTAATGTGTACATTATACAATGAATAACTAAATATTACAAATTTAAATTACAGTATTTAGCCATAAAAATGTTAGAATTATCTAATTTTTTAATATTCTTTATACATTATTTTTCAACAACTATATAGAAAAATCAGTACTTGAATCCGAAGAATACAATAAATTATAATCTTCACCGTTATCTATATAGGCTATAGAAGCTATTTTTACATGAGATAAATCAATATCATCTTTTATATTTTCTATTACCTCATTTAATATAAGTCTGAATGCTATATCTGTATTAATAACAATACAAAAGAAATTAATAACATATTTTCCTTTTATATTTTCAGTTTCTCCTGCATTACAAGAATTAAGACTTCCAACAGCATTCCAAGTTAAAACAGAGTGTAAAGTATTACCTATATTATTCACAGCATCATTATATTTACTAGGCAATTCACCCTCAAACGGCTCTACTTCAAACTGCAAAATTAAATAAAAATATTCTTCTTTGGATATTTCTGTATAATCGCTATATTCTTCATAAAAACTGTCTAAAAATTTTTTATAATCTCTTGGATTATCATATTTGTATTCTTCAGTTTTTCCTGTATTACCTACTATGCCGGTATGTTTTACTATAAACTCATCATTAATCCAGCACTCTGCATAATATAAACAATTATCTTCTTTTTTGTATAAAGTAACAATATTCGGAAGTTCTTCCAAATAAGGATCTAAAGGCATACCATATGAATCAAAAATTTCATCTGCAACTTTTTTATATTCAGAATCTTCATTAAACATTTTTCTAATAGAAAAAGTATTTTCTGTTTCATTATTCTTAAATGCAGCTTCAATAGTATAATCAATATCAAATTTTACGGATATTAATTCAGCATTCTCATTATTTTTAGATATTTCTTTTACTTCTTTAAGCTCATCTAAAGATTTTTTTATCATCTCTTTATCCAATTTTGATACAGCCGCTTCATTCATGGTAAATACACCGTCTATCAATTTATCGCCAATATAAAACTTAAAATTACAATACGGACTATCAGCTTCCCATTCTGTAGGATTAATAATATTTTTTATTTCTTTTAATTTTTCTTCATCGCATAATATATAAGCTATAGCATTCAGTTTATCCTCTCCGTAATCAAGCCCTTCTAGTAAATTCTTGTCACTCTCCTCGTTTATATAGTGATACTCCAAAGCCTCTAATGAATAATAATTTTCTATCTCATCAGCCTGTCTTAAAAACTCATAATCATTAGGCACTATTTCAAGACCTTTATTATTTGCTTCAACCGCCCCCTCCTTATTTCCAAAATGAAGTCTGAGTTTAGCAAGCTCAAGCCAGCCCCAAGGGTAATCTGGTTCTTCTATAACACCGCGTTCAGAGTATTTTAAAGCATCTTCCAATTTACCGCAGTATATAAGAGCAACTGTATATCTGTAGTACCAAGTTCCGCATCCTCCGGCATTTTTTTCAGAATATTTCATAAACTCTTTAGACATATAATAATGTTCATAATCGCCTATATTATTGCAGGCATAAGAATACCATAATGCTATATCCAAATCTTCCCTAGCCTCTTCTAATGTAAATCTATTCTCTCTTATACCATTTTCAATAAACTCTTCTAAATAGTTTAACATTTTATAAAAATATCCGCCGTTACCGGTATGAAATGACTCTAATGTTTCTATATCTTCTTTTGATAATAATGACATGATAAACTCCTATTTTTATTATACCAGTATTAAAAAACTACATAAATATTACTTATTTTCTATATAAATACTAAAATGTAACTATTTTGTAAAAAACGGTATATCAAATATAATTCTAAAAACTAATTAATATAAACTATAAACATAATTTATAAAAATTTAAACAAAATAAAAAATCAGACTGCTTTTTAATAGCAGTCTGATTATATATTTTTTAATTAATGATTATTATTTAATTATTATATCTCTAAAATAGTCTTTTTTGAATATAATTAAATCATTATAACTTTTTGAACTTAACACACCAGCTGCTGCAGCTGACGGAGTAAGAGAAATATTTACTATACTATTTTGAGAAACTACTCCTGCTTCTGCATTCTTTGAGTTATTTAATAGTGCAACTGTTCCGTTTCCTAAATCTTTTTCTGTAACTTTTGAATCACTTATTTTATCGGCATCGGAAGCAGAACATACTACTAATGCTCCTGGAATAAGTTTAGTTTGTCCGCTTTCAATAAACAAATTATATATACTTACTCCTGAATCAGCTAAAGCAGAGACCCTCACTCCCAATCCTAAATCATTATTATTATTTAAATCAGATATCCAATTAACCATAATACTATTCATATCAGCACCTAAAGAATTATTTAATGCTTTTATACTGTCTACAAGTCTTTGTTCGCTGTCTAAAGAAGAAGAAGATGCTATTTTTTTATAAATTTCCTGATTGCCTCCAGTCTTAATATCAAGCCATTTCATAAACATTGATGCATTACCATAACTAACAACAGACAAATCTCTTCCAAATATATTATTATTATCATAATCATCATATTTGAAATACCAAGAATAAAAAGAATAATAAGGTATTTCATTAAATGCTGTAATTCTCTCTTCAACAATTGATGGGGAAAATAAATGTGATGTAGATTCTGAAAGTGCTTCATTAAGCCAAATATCCATTTCATTATTGCCATTAAATACGTTTACATTATAGTTAATTAAATGCTGCAATTCATGCATCATAATACCCAATACCTTATCTGTATTCCAAGCAGCATCTACATGAAGATATTCTCCTCTAACACCATCTTTTCCTTCTATAAGATCAGATGGAGAGAAATATCCTCCAACACTTGAATCTCCTTCTTGACTATTAGTATTAAGTGAAGCCATTAGAAATATTATTTTTCCATTTTGATCAATATCTGAAGGCGAACCATATATTTCAATTTCTTTAAGATAATCTTTTTCAAATTCTGTTAAAAAACTTAATATATCGCTTTTGCTCTTATCAATACCATTTTCTAAATAAAGAATCGCATCTTTTGATTCAGCTATTTTTTTGAATGTACTTTTAACAAAAACTGTACTTTCTGTAATATGATCCCATTTTATAAAACTATACTGCTTAGTTTCTGCATAAACAGGATTATAATATGTTATATCGCCTATATCCTCTGAAATTATTGGAGATGTACTTTTATTATTACAAGAAATAATAAACATGATAATAATAAATAGGAATAAATAGATCTTTTTCATAACTTTTCATCATAAATATTTTATTGCTAATAATATAATATTTATTATAAATTACAATATAGAATTTTAGTTAAAAATTAAAAACATTATTGAATGAAATTGATAATTTATATACAATAATCACATCAAGTAAGTGCATCCCTATAACAGAAAAACAAATTAGCAATTATCTAAGTATTTTGTGAAGCCGCAATTAATAAAATTATAAATATTATTCATATAATATATAAACAATCATTAAAATAGTTAAAAAAAGACTAATATATTAAAAAGTTTTTCGTTTTTTATCCTTCTTATTAAAATCATTATTATAAAAAAAATAATTATTGACTTTTTTTATATATAATATATACTATTTAATATTCATATACATATAGGAGGTTTTTTATGGAAGTGTCAGATAAAAGCTGGCTTGTAACATTACTGTTAGCAATATTTTTACCTTTTCATAGATTTTATGTTGGTAAAATAGGTACTGGTATATTATATTGGATAACAGCCGGAGGTTTTGGAATATGGTATATAGTAGATATCGTAATGATACTATTAGACAAGTTTACAGATAAAGAAGGTCGAAAATTAAAAAAATAATATTTATATTAATAAATAATAAAAAGTCAATAAAAATCAATTAACTTAATAATTTATTGCACGGGTTCCATACATATTGCATTTAAGTATTCCTTAATTTCTTAAAGTATAGCATAGGAGTATCATAATTTAAAGTAGAATGTATTCTTTTA